>JBCBHB010000716.1:0-1863 GCA_038526025.1 Pseudomonadota bacterium | reverse complement strand
GCGTCAGCGCACAGACGTGCCGTTTCACGATCATTCATGACTTGCATGCTCCCCCAAGCACTTCGCCACGCCCCCCGGCACGAGGGTGATCGCACAAATGCGACTAACTGTCGATATGAGCGCAGATCGGTGATGCGCGCTCGGCACATGCTGCCTCACTCGGCGAAGTGGCAGGCGACATGGCGGCCGTCAGCAAGCTTCCGGAAAGCTGGGGCCTCGGCGGCGCAGCGGTCCTGCGCGACGGGGCAGCGAGTGCGGAAGCGGCAGCCCGAGGGCGGGTTGGCAGGGCTCGGCACATCGCCCTTCAGGATCACGTGCTCACGGGCGCGCTCGATCTTAGGGTCCGGCACCGGCGCAGCCGAGAGGAGCGCCTGCGTATAGGGATGCTTGGGCGCGCCGTAGAGCAGGTCCCGCTCCGCCAACTCGACGATGGTGCCGAGATACATGACCGCGACCCGGTTGCAGAGATGGCGGACCATGCCGAGATCGTGGCTGATGAAGAGATAGGTGAGGCCGAGACGGGACTGCAGGTCTTCCAGCAGGTTCACCACCTGCGCCTGGATCGAGACGTCGAGCGCCGCGATGGGCTCGTCGCAAACCACGAGGGCCGGCTCCAGCGCAAGCGCACGCGCGATGCCGATGCGCTGGCGTTGGCCGCCGGAGAACTCGTGCGGGTAGCGGTCCGCGAAGCTCGGGTCGAGGCCGACCTGATCGAGCAGCTCCTCCACCCTCGCGCGCCGCTCTCGCCCGTTGCCGCGCCCATGCTCCACCAGCGGCTCGGCCACGATGGAGCCCACGGTCATGCGCGGGTTAAGGCAGGCCTGCGGGTCCTGGAAGATCATCTGCATGGCGGGGCGCATCCGGCGGAGCTGGTCCTGCGGCAGCGCCTGGATCTCGCGCCCCTGGAACACGATGCGCCCGTCGGTCGGCTCCTCCAGCCGCAGCACGGCTCGGGCCGTGGTGGACTTGCCGCAGCCCGACTCGCCCACCACGCCGAGCGTCTCCCCCCGCCGCAGCTCGAAGTCGATGCCATCCACGGCACGAACGGTGCCGACGCGGCGGCGGAAGATACCGGCATAGATGGGGAAGTGGACCGTGAGGTTCGTGACCGAGAGGAGCACCTCGGCCTCCTCGGCTGCCGGCGCCACCGGGGGGGTCACCTCTGGGGCAAGGGCCGTATCGCTCATGCCGCATCCTCCGAACCGGCTTCCGCCAGCCAGCAGGCCGCCCGGTGCCCGTCGCCGACGGTGATCAGGGGCGGCACGGCCTCATGGCACCGGGCATGAACCGCCGCGCAGCGCGGCGCGAAGGGGCAGGCCGCGGGCGGCGCCGAGAGCACGGGCGGCTGGCCGGGAATGCTCGCCAGCCGGCCCGAGCGGCCGCCGGCTTCCGGAAGCGTGGCGAGGAGCGCCTTGGTGTACGGGTGCGTCGGCGCCTCGAAGAGCGCGTCCACCGGCGCCTCCTCCACAACCTGGCCCGCATACATCACCAGCACCCGATCCGCGATACCGGCGACAACGCCAAGATCATGCGTGATCCAGACCACCCCGGCACCGAGACGGGCGCGAAGGTCCCGCACCAGCTCCAGGATCTGCGCCTGTATGGTCACATCGAGCGCAGTGGTCGGCTCGTCCGCGATCAGCACCTCCGGCTCGCAGGCGAGCGCGATGGCGATCATCGCGCGCTGCCGCATGCCGCCCGAGAACTGGTGGGGATAGGCGTCGAGCCGGCTCTCGGGGCTCGGAATGCCCACCAGCCTCAGCAACTCCGCCGCCCGCTTGCGCGCCTCCTTCTTCGACAGCCCGAGATGGATGCGGAGCGGCTCGACCAGCTGATAACCCACGGTGAAGACCGGGTTCAGCG
>JBCBHB010000715.1:0-1863 GCA_038526025.1 Pseudomonadota bacterium | reverse complement strand
CAGCGCCGAGGATGTGCTCCACAACGATCTCACACGCGGGTGGATCAGCGATGCCTACGCCGCGCTCCGCGTTCTCTGCGAGGACCCTGCCGCCGCGCGCCCGCGCGACACGCTCGCCCGGATCGACCGGGAGTTCACCGCCGCCGAGCCCATGCTGGGTCACATCATCGGGCGCTACGATGAAGCGATGAGCGGTCTTGGCAGGCAGGTGGCATCGCTCTCCGCCGGCCTCGAACTCAAGACCGAGCAGGTGAACATTCTTCGCCGTGCCGCCGAGAAGGCCGATGCCGCCCACCCGCTGCCGACGCCAGGATTGTGAGCCGAGCGCCGGCTACCAGAAGACCGGATACTGGTTCGTGGCCGCCCTGCCCTTCGCGAAGAACCAGTTCTCGATGGCATAGCGCGTCTCGGTGAAGGCCTCGCCCGAGGACGTGCAGTGCAGGTTGAAGTGGTCGAAGAAGATCGCGTCCCCCGCCCCGAAATAGGGCTGTGCGGGCGCGAGATCGGGAAACTCCTCCGCTACGGTGGCGCTGGAGACCGACCATTTGAAGATGGCGCCGTTCTCGCCGGTCTTCACCACCTCCTGCAGCCTGCGGGGCACGAGGTCCATGCCCGGACTGTCCGTCCCGCCGCCGCATTCGCTGAGCGCGATCCAGAGATTGAGGCTCTGGATCCCCTTGGTCATGAACGCCCCGTCCTGATGCCAGTCCGCCGGGTAGGTGAGCGGCTCGGTCCGGCGGAGGACGCATTTGTTGAAGGAGACACAGGCTTCGTCCCCGAAATAGGCCTGCAGCATCGCGCGCAAGCCGAGCCGCTCGAACTCGTCGAAGAGCTGCATCGAGAAACTGGGCGAGAGCAGTGTCTCGATCGCGCCGCTCTTGCCCACGAAGCGATGGTGCAGCCGCTCGAGCATGCCGGTGTTGTCGCTGAAGGGCAGATAGTCCGCCTTCATGGCCGTCGGGCGCGTGTCTGGCTGTTTCTCGTCGATGAGGGCGTAGTACGCCGCGGCGGCCTCGATAACCCGGTCGATGTCCTGCCGGTAGGCATGGGCCGCGCGGGGCCCGAGCATGTTGCGCACGATGAGGGCGCCGTGGTGATGCATGGCGCTTCGCAGTGTCTCGATGGAGAGCGCGCGAACGTCCACCTCCGGCATGCTGCCATGCGCCTGCGGAAAAAGGTCAGGCGGCACAGGCCGCTCGGCCGCCCAGGCGGTATCGGGCAACGCGGCAAGCTCGGCCCCCGCCTTCACCCGAAGGTCGCGCAGACGCACCAGATCGCCGACACTTCGGCTCTCGCGGCACTGCGCGGCGGCTTCCGTGACCGCGGCGGTCAGGGCATCGTTCCTGCTGGCAAGGCTCTCGGCGGGGATAGCGGCCATTGCGCGGGCTCCTGTGGACGACGACTTGCGCCTATCCTCGTACACCACTACCCCATGGGGCACCAAGGGGGCCGCGCCCAAGGGGTGGTGCGGTGGGAAGAGGCCGCGTTCCAGTGTCCGAAGATCTGAAGGCAGCAGCACAAGAGATCGCGCGCCTGCGCGCGCATATCGAGAAGATGGAGGCCGAACGCAAACGCCTCTCGAAGCGCGATTGGAACTACCAGGTCATCTTCGACCGCGTGACCGACCAACTCGCCGCCGAGCGGCCATGCCTTCCAGACCGGCCCGGCCGTTTCGAAGGGCTGAGCTTCGTCATCTGCTATTACGACATTCCCCGACAGATCGAGCGCACGCTCGCCTGCTGCGCCCCGGCCTATCAGGGCGGTGCCGAGCACGAGATCGAGGTGGTGATCGTCGACAACGGCTCGCCCACGCCGCTGCCGGACGATCTGCAGGAACGGTTCCCGCATGTGCGCCAGATCATC
>JBCBHB010000714.1:0-1864 GCA_038526025.1 Pseudomonadota bacterium | reverse complement strand
TAGACGCGAATGGCGCTCGCCAGCGGGATCTCCGGGTTCCGCGCTGCGTCGATCTCGGCGGCGAGTGCATTGAGGCTGAGGCATCGCAGTTCGGTGACACTCGAGGAGCCCTTCTGGCAGGGATTTCGCGAGATCGCCTCAAAACGCCGCCTCAGCCTCAACGCGCTCGCCGCCGAGATCGACGCGGCGCGGGACCCGGAGATCCCGCTGGCGAGCGCCATTCGCGTCTATGTGTTCCAGACGCTCAGGGCCGGTTAGCCGAGCGTGGCGAGAACCGGGAAGGTATCGAGCATCCAGTAGGCCAGCCGCTCGAACTCGCCGGTCATGATCATGAGGCCGACGACGATGAGCAGGCCGCCCATCGCCTTCTCGACCGTGCCCATATGCTTTCGGAAGCCCTTCGCCCAGCGCAGGAACGGCCCGATGAAGAGGGCAGCAACGATGAAGGGCAGCCCGAGCCCCGCGGCATAGACCGCAAGAAGCGCAGTACCCGCGGTCAGCGTTTCCTGCTGCGCCGCAAGGGTCAGGATCGAGGCGAGGATCGGCCCGATGCAGGGTGTCCAGCCAAAGGCGAAGGCCACGCCGATCACGTAGCTCGTGCCCAGATTGCCGGCCTTGCCCGGCCCCTCGAACCGCGCTTCACGGCCGAGGAACGGCAGGCGGATGAGGCCGAGGAAGTGGATGCCGAGCAGCATGATGACGCCGCCCGAAACCTGCGCCAGCGTCTCCTTGTAGCGCAGCATGGCCTGGCCGAGCGCCGACGCGCCCATGCCGAGCAGCACGAACACGGTGCCGAGCCCCAGGACGAAGGCGCAGGCACAGAGGAAGACACGGCGGCGCAGCGCCCGATCCTCCGCACTGTCCCGATCTTCGCGGTCGGGCGAGATCTGGTCGAGCGTCGTCCCGCCCAGATAGGCGAGATACGGCGGTGCCAACGGCAGAACGCAGGGGCTGAGGAAGCTGATCAGCCCGCCCAGAAACGCCGTTACGATGCCAATCTCCACGCCGTCCCTCTCGCTGCAGCGTTCCTCGGGCTCTCCGAGGTACGCGATGACCGGTTACGCTTGAAGCCCCCACATGTGGTTTCGCAGCGCAACCGCCCACACGTTTCCGTGGGCCGGGCGAAACATTCACCCCTCATTCCATCCCCGTCAGCCCCGAGAGCCAGGCGACGAGGTCCTCGATCTCGGCGGCCGTGAGGCGCGGGCCACCATGGAGCGGGTCTGCCGGGTCGGTGCGCTGGCCGGCGGCATAGGCCGAGGGCATGGCGCCGCGGTCGCCCAGAAGATCGGGCATCACCAGCCAGAGCCGTATGGTGCCCGGCGACAGCCGCGCCCCGACGCGTTCGAGCGAGGGCATACCCGGCGCGGAGGGGGCACTCCCCTCCCGGCCCGGATGGCCCCTGGTGCCCGGCGCGTCGGGCACCCCATGGCAGGCCGCACAGCCGGAGCGCGCTGCGTTTAGGTAGAGCCGGAGCCCTTCAGCCGCATCCCCCGACCGTCCCGTCAGGCTCTCGGGGATCGATCGGCCGTTCACGATCGTATAGGGCGCCACTGCCGCCGGTTCAGCCGAAACGCCGAGGCTCGGCACGACGTTCGCGACGAACGGCAGGGCAAGGGCGATCACGGTCAGCTGTCTCATGGGCACCACGCTCCTATCGCCGCGCGCGGCCGCGCTTGGCAAGCCCCTGCCCCCTCGGCTACGCAGCGAAGGCAAGCGAGGTGTGAGCCGTGATGATCTATGACAGCCCAGAGGCCTATCTCGACGCGCCGCGCAAGGCCGTGGCGCTCATCGGCATGTCGGGCCTTGGCAAGACCTGCACGGCGGCAATGCTGCGCGACAGCGGGGACTGGTTTCACTACAG
>JBCBHB010000713.1:0-1865 GCA_038526025.1 Pseudomonadota bacterium | reverse complement strand
CTGCGACCAGCGGCGGAGCTCTTGGAACCGGTAGGCCTTGCGCGCGGGCGCCCGCTTGGCCAGCGGCAGGCCCCCGGTGGTAGGGAACACTCTGCCGAGATCGACGGGGCGGTAGACGACCCGCGCGCCATGCTTCACGGCAATCTGCTCGATGCGGTCTCCGGTGAGATACGCATAGGGGCTGACGGTGGTAAGGTAGTAGTCGATCGTCGTCATCGGTGCCTCCGGCCCGCGCTCCTGGGAGACCTCTCATGCCCGCAGGCCCGGCCGCGCCGCAATCCCCGCCGCCTGGAAACCGGATTCGCGCCTTGGCAGCGCGCCTTCGCCTCGCTTATCAGGGCGTCCGTCGGGTAGGCGCGCCGGCAAACGGCGCGGCCGCGGCAACGGGCGCTGGCACGGATGCGGCCACAGGCGGGGGATCGACAGCCATGAAACTCATTGCAGGCAATGCCAACAAGCCGCTCGCCGAAGCCATCGCCAAGCGCGTCTCGGTCTATCGCGGCGGCCGTATCGGGCTCGCGGAGGCGCGGGTGGAGCGCTTCAACGACGCGGAGATCTTCGTCGAGATCTACGAGAACGTTCGCGGCGAAGACTGTTTCATCCTGCAGTCCACATCGAGCCCGGCCAACGACAACCTGATGGAGCTGATGATCATGACGGATGCGCTACGCCGGGCCTCGGCGCGCCGCATCACCGCCGTGGTCCCCTATTTCGGCTATGCGCGGCAGGACCGGAAGACGGCGGCACGCACGCCCATCACCGCGAAGCTCGTGGCGAACCTGATGACGATGGCGGGCATCGACCGGGTGCTGACGATGGATCTGCATGCAGGCCAGATCCAGGGCTTCTTCGATATCCCGACGGACAACCTCTATGCCGCGCCCGTTTTCGCACTCGACATCAAGCACCACCTTGCCGCGGGCGACGACATCACGGTCGTCTCTCCGGATGTGGGCGGTGTGATCCGTGCGCGGGACCTGGCGCGCCGCCTCGGCTCGAACCTCGCGGTGGTCGACAAGCGGCGCGCCCGGGCCGGCGAGGTCGAGAGCATGACCGTGATCGGCGACGTGAAGGACAAGCGCTGCGTGATCGTGGACGATATCTGTGATACCGCCGGCACGCTCTGTAAGGCGGCCGAGCTTCTCAAGGATCAGGGCGCAACGGAGGTGCACGCCTACATCACCCACGGCGTGCTCTCGGGCCCGGCGGTGGAGCGGGTGACGAACTCGGTGATGGAGCGGCTGGTGGTGACCGACACGATCCAGCCGCGGGACGATGTGCGGGCGGCGCCGAATATCCGCGTGGTTTCGGTGGCACCGCTGTTCGCACAGGCCGTGCTCAACGTCTCGAACGGCACCTCGGTCTCGTCCCTCTTCCAGGAAGAGACGCTGGCGCCGATCTACGAGGCGTTCTACTAGGCGCGCCTCTAGAGGGGGGCGGGCTCGGCCACCGGCCGCGGCGCGACGCAGCGAAGCATGAGCTCGAGCCGGGAGGTGGTGCCCACGCCCGGCACGCTGATCGCGCGCAAGGTGCCGCCCATCTTCTCGGCAAGAAAGCGATAGGGGGCGATGCCGGCCATGCCGCCGCCCTCTGCCGCCTCGCGGTCGTCGGCCAGCGGCCCCACGACGGCGGGGTTCGCGCTCTCCGGCGTCCCGCGCCCTTCGTCCGACACCGTCAGGATAAGGTGGAGGTGATCCTTCGGCGCAGAGAGGCCGGCGCGGGCGGTGACCCGGAGCGCACCGTCATCACTGTCGTCGACCGCGGTCGCGATCATGCCGTCGATCGCCGTCCGGAGCTGTGCGGGGTCGACCAGCACGTCGCGGGCGAGATCCGGATCGATCACCACATCGCCCGTGAGCCCGGCA
>JBCBHB010000712.1:0-1872 GCA_038526025.1 Pseudomonadota bacterium | reverse complement strand
GCTGGAACCTGGCCGTCTCGAAATACTCCGAGCATCCCGAGATTGCGGCCGACCTGGTCATGCACCTCGTCTCCGCGGAGGAACAGAAGATCCGCGCCATCCGCGGCTCCTACAACCCGACGCTGCCCGCGCTTTACGAGGACGCCGAGATCCTGGCGGCAAGCCCCTTGTTCGGTGAGCTCTACGACACGTTCACCAGCGCGGTCGGCCGGCCGAGCCGGGTGACGGGCGAGAACTACAATCGCGTGTCCACCGCCTTCTGGCAGGCCAGCCACGATGTGCTTTCTGGCGAGGCGACGGCCGCCGATGCCTTGGCGGCTCTCGAACGCGACTTGCAGCGGATAAAGCGGCGCGGCTGGTAGGGGATGACCACCGGCCTCGCCGCGGACAAGCGGCGCGCCGCATTTCTGTTTCTGGCCCCGATGCTCGCGCTTCTCGCGCTGGCGGCGGGCTGGCCGCTGTTGCGCACCGTCTGGTTCTCCTTCACCGATGCGCGGCTTTCGGGCGGGGACTACGCCTTCGTCGGCCTGGAGAACTTCTACAACGAGAGCTGGGGCGGGCTGCTGGCCGATCCGGGCTGGTGGAACGCAGTCTACAACACCCTCTGGTTCACGGCTGTCTCGGTCGGGCTGGAGACGGCGCTGGGCCTGATCATCGCCCTTGCGCTCAACGTGGAGTTCCCGGGCCGCGGGCTGGTGCGTGCCGCGGTCCTCATCCCCTGGGCCATTCCCACCATCGTCAGCGCCAAGATGTGGGGCTGGATGCTGCATGACCAGTTCGGCATGGTGAACGACCTCTTGATGACAGTCGGCCTCATCGATGCACCCTGGGCCTGGACGGCTGATCCGGACCTCGCGCTCTGGTCGGTCGTCATGATCGACGTCTGGAAGACGACGCCCTTCATGGCCCTCCTCATTCTGGCAGCGCTGCAGATGCTGCCGCGCGACATCTACGAAGCGGCCCGGCTCGACGGCGTGCACCCCGTCCGGGTCTTCTGGCGCATCACTCTGCCGCTTATCTGGCCGGCGTTGCTTGTGGCGGTCATCTTCCGCGCGCTCGATGCCCTTCGGATGTTCGACCTCGTCTACGCGCTCACGGGCAACAGCGAGGACACCATCACGATGTCGGTCTATGCCCGCCAGCAACTGGTCGAATTTCAGGACATGGGCTATGCGTCCGCCGCCGCGACGCTGCTCTTCCTCATCATCGCCCTCTTGGTCGCCTGCGTCCTCACGCTAGGCCGCGTGAAGCTGACGGAGCCTGCGCGATGAGCTGGTCGCCGCTTCAACGTGTTGGTTTCGCAGCGCTTCTCGCGGTGATCGTGCTGATCGCGGTTTTCCCCTTCTATTACGCGATCATCTCGAGCTTCCAGGCAGGCTCCGAGCTCTTCGAGGTTAACTATCTCGCCGTGCCGGACCTTGCGAACTACGCCGCCGTCTTCACCGAGCAGCCCTTCGGCCGGAACATCCTCAACTCCGTGGTGGTGGCCTTCGTTGTGGTCGCCATCTCCCTCGGGCTCGGCGTCACCGCCGCCTTCGCGCTGGCGCGGGTGCATTTCCGGGGGCGCGGGTTGCTGCTGGTCACCATCCTCTCGGTTTCGATGTTTCCGCAGGTGGCCGTGCTCTCTGGCATGTTCGAACTCATCCGCAGCCTTGGCCTCTACAACAGCCTCGCGGGGCTGATCCTCGCCAACATGCTGCTTACGCTGCCTTTTACGGTATGGGTGCTCACCACCTTCATGCGCGAGCTGCCGCGGGAGCTGGAGGACGCGGCCTACATGGATGGCGCCACGCCGTTCCAGGTCATCCGCTATGTCTTCCTGCCGCTGCTTGGCCCGGCGATGGCGGCGACAGGGCTGCTGGCCTTCATCGT
>JBCBHB010000711.1:0-1873 GCA_038526025.1 Pseudomonadota bacterium | reverse complement strand
GACGCTGATCGCATCGCGCGTGATCCCGGCCTCAGGGCCGGTCAGCAGCCGGTCCTCGCGCAGGATGGCGTTGACGAGCGTGGACTTGCCCGCGTTGGGGCGGCCGACGACGGCGATCTGCATCGGCCGGTTCTCGGCGAGATCGTCATCCTCCCCCGCGGCGGGGTCTGCCTCGCCCGACGCTTCGGCCGCCTCGAAGGCGGCAATGTGGGGTTCGAGCGCAGCATAGAGCTCGCCCATGCCCTCCCCATGCTCGGCGGAGAGCGGGATCGGCTCGCCGAGGCCGAGGGAATAGGCCTCGTACATGCCCGCTTCGCCGGCGCGCCCTTCGGCCTTGTTGGTGGCCAGCAGCACCTTCCGCCCGCCGCGGCGGAGGAGATCAGCGAAGACCTGATCGGTGGGCGTCACCCCGGCGCGGGCGTCGATCACGAAGAGGCAGAGATCGCTCTCGGCCACCGCGCGCTCGGTCAGCCGGCGCATGCGGGCGGGGAGGCTGTCATCGGTCGCCTCCTCGAGGCCCGCCGTGTCGACCACGCGGAAGCTGAGATCCCCGAGGCGCGCATCGCCCTCGCGCAGGTCACGCGTCACCCCCGGCCGGTCGTCGACCAGCGCGAGGCGCTTGCCGACGAGACGGTTGAAGAGGGTCGACTTGCCCACATTGGGCCGACCGATGATGGCGAGCGTGAACGGCATGGCCGCCACCTAACGGGCCTGGCGGGCGCCCACAAGAGGCGGCGCGCAGGGAGGCGCCACCGAAGCAAGCGGAATCGCGGCTCGTCGCCGCGATACGTCGTTGTGGTCGCTGCCGGGCGGGCGCTGTGGCCACCCGGCATAGGGCCGCAGCGTGTGGCAGGCGGGCCTAGCGGTAGGCCTCGAGCGTGGCTTCGTCGGTGAGCACGAAGACGGTACCGTCGAGCACGATGGGGCCGGTGATGGATCCGCCCGTCAGTTCCGTGGTGGAGACGGGTTGCCCGCCCACGCCCTCGAAGGCGAGGAGTTCACCGAGCGAGGACGTCACGAGGATGCGGCCCTCGACCAGCACGGGACCGGAATAGCCGATGGGGTCCTCCCGATCCTCGGGGTCCTCGAAGGCGGGGAGCGGGGTGGACCACAGGGTGGCGCCGTTCCTGGCCGAGAGACGCAGAAGCTCCGCCGCGTCGGAGACCATGAAGAGCGTCTCCCCCGCAGCCCAGAGCGGGCCGACGGCACCGAAGGACCGGGTCCAGACGCGTCCGCCCGTCCGCCCCTCGATCGCGACGATCCGCCCGGCCTGGTTCGCGGCGACGGCGAGCGGGCCGATCACCACGGGATCACCCGTCACGTCCGAGATGGCGGAGCGTGCCAGACCGCGGCGCCCGCCGGAGAGCACCGCGCTCCAGAACCGGCGACCATTGCCAAGCTGGACCGCCACGAGCTCGCCGGAGCTGTAGGGCAACAGGGCGGCGCCGGATGCGATGGCGGGTGACGCGCCACCGAGAAGCCCGGCGCCGGAAACCGCGGCAGGCGCGCGCCAGATGATGTCGCCGCTCTCCGCCGAGACACCGAAGGCGCGGTTGTCCCGCGTCACGGCCACGATCACGCCGCCGGCAGCGGCGGGTGCTGCGCGAAAGGGCGCGCCCACGCTCGTCCGCCACGCAACCTCGCCCGAACCCGCCTCGAGAGCCACGATCTCGCCGAAACCCGTGGTCGCGAAGACGCGCGGGCCGAGGATGGCAAGCCCCCCGCCGAAGCCCTCCTCGCCGTCCTCACCCTCGGGCGCGAGCGGCGTGGACCAGCGCAGCGCACCGTTATCCATGTCGAAGGCCCGGACCTCGGCAGCCGCATCGAGCGTGAAGATCCGGCCATCGGCGGCGACGGGTGCGCTGGTGATCCG
>JBCBHB010000710.1:0-1873 GCA_038526025.1 Pseudomonadota bacterium | reverse complement strand
CCCATATACCCGGACATGCCCCGCCCCGCATCCCGCTACTGCGGACCGCCCTCTACGCCCCCCCGCTTGCGGATCGCTGAAGCTGCCGGCGGATCTCCGCCGCTAACCCCGCCCTTACCGGCATCGCGCAAGCTCCCGCGCAAAGCGGACAAGCGGGCTGGCGGACGGAAAGGGTTGCGATATGGCGAGCGGAGGCGACGAGGGCGGGCTCGTCATCAAGCGGCCGAAGAAGGTGGTGGAGGGCGAGCATCACTCCTCCGCCTGGAAGGTCGCCTATGCGGACTTCGCGACCGCGATGATGGCTTTCTTCCTCCTCCTCTGGCTGCTGAACGCGACATCCGACGAGCAGCGCCAGGGTCTGGCGGATTATTTCGACCCCGCGATCCCCCTCAGCCCCGTCTCGGGTGGGGGGGACGGCATGCTGGGCGGGAACGATCCCGTCACGGCGGAACGGCTTGCGGGGACCGCGCCCGAGGGCGTCCGCGCCGAGCCGCGCGATGTGGATCCGGGCGCCGATCTCGGGCCCGATGCGGCGTCGACGCCCGGTGTGGTGCGTCCTGGCCTCGTCGACAGCCGCGCGGCAGGGGCGCAACCTGGCATTCCCCGGACGGACGGCCCGGGCCGCGCGGACGGGACGGCGATCGACGCGCCGGAGGGCGAGAACGCCATGGCGGCGGCGCGCAGCGCGCTCGAAGAGGCGCTGGCCCGCGCTGCCGAAGCCTCGGCCACGGCCGGGGAGCACCTGGCGCTCAGCATCGAGGAGGACGGCCTCGTCATCGAGATCGTGGACATCGCGGGCGAGCCGCTCTTCGCCTCCGCCTCGACCACGCCGGAGCCCGTGCTCGTGGATCTCCTCCGACTGGTCGCGGAAGTACTGCGCGACACCGCCAACCCGCTCGAAGTGATTGGCCACACGGATGCACGCCCGTTCGAGGCGGGCGGCTACACGAACTGGGAGCTGAGCGCGGACCGGGCCAATGCTGCGCGCCGGTTGCTCGTGGCCGCCGGGCTGCCCCTGTCCCGCTTCGCCGGCGTGATCGGGCGAGCCGCGAGCGACCCGCGCGGACCGGACCCTTTCGCCGACGAGAACCGGCGCATCGCAATCAAGCTCTTAACCATGCGCCCTTAGGCGATCTTAAGCCCCGCGGTGGCAGGACTGCGCCGAAGGAGCCGCGCCCCCTCCCATCCCGGGCGCCCAGAAGGAGATGAGCCCTTGACCCTTTCCTCGTCGCTGAGCGCCGGTGTCGCCGGCCTTCAGGCCAACGCCACGCGTCTCGCCGTGATCTCGGACAACATCGCCAACTCGCAGACCGCCGGCTACCGCCGCGGGGATGTGGACTTCAACGCGCTGGTCATTCCGGGCGAACAGCAGAGCACCTATTCGGCCGGCGGCGTGCTGGCGAGCACGTATCGTGAGGTGGGCACGTCGGGCACGTTGATCGCCTCCTCGAACGCCACGGACATCGCGGTGTCCGGCCGCGGCTTCCTGCCGGTGACCACCGAGACCGGCGTGAACCAGCCGGCCGCGCAGCGTCCCTTCCTGCTCACTGCCACCGGCGGGTTCGAGCGGAGCGCGGAGGGCTACCTGCAAACCCGCTCCGGCCTGGTGCTGACGGGCTGGCCGACGGATGGGGACGGCGATCTGATCGGCAATGTGGTGCGGGACAGCCCGGCAGACCTCCAGCCCGTGCTGCTCACGCCCTTCCTGACCACGGCGGACCCCACGACCGAGGCGGAACTCGTCCTCAACCTGCCCGCAGCGGACACCGCCGCCGGCTCGGACGGCCAGCCATACACCACGGTGATCGAGTACTTCGACGGCGTGGGCCGCCGGAACGAACTGACCGCCGTCTTCACGCCCACGGTGCCGGGC
>JBCBHB010000709.1:0-1876 GCA_038526025.1 Pseudomonadota bacterium | reverse complement strand
CAGGCATGCTCGGGCTTCCCCGTATCGCCACCATCGAGCTGCGCGGCCCGCAGATCGGCCAGCGCCGCCTTCACGGCCGCCGCCGCCTCAACCCGGAGCGCTGCGTCCTCGGCTGCCTGCTCCTCGAGCGCCCGGATGCGCGCCTTCAGGGCCCCTCGGTCATCTTCGAAGAGATCGCCAATGGTTCCGGCATCTGCACAGTTGGCAGCCTCTGCGGCCGCCGCTACCCGCGCCTCCGCAAGCTCTACGGCTGCCGAAAGCCGACGCACGGCTTGCTCCAAAGCGCTCATCGTCCCTCCACCGTCTTGCGCGCCGTCGAATCACGGCCGCGCGGTGTTGCAACCAACAGTATCGACCGCTCGGTCCGTTCGCGAAACCCGCCTAAGTGCATGACTGTTCCACAGTGTTTCCGAATACCTGCGTGAAAACCGCATGCTACGGCCGCGGCACCGCTGATGCTTGACCCTCGCGCCGCCGCGTGAGCAATGTCGCGCCGCCTTGCGGGATGACGTTCCGTATGGCCGCAGCAGTGAGACGGTACGAGGGAGCGGGCCGAACGCCCGAAGTAGCCATGGCAGGCGTGACGATCGACGAGATGAAACAGGCCGACCCGCGCCGCTTCCGCATGGCGGCCGCGATCCGTGCGCTCGCGCTAGATGCGGTGAAGGCGGCAAATTCGGGCCATACCGGCATGCCGATGGGCATGGCCGACGTGGCAACCGTGCTCTTCGAGAAGCATCTGCGCTTCGATCCGACGGCGCCGGACTGGCCGGACAGGGACCGCTTCGTCCTCTCCGCCGGGCATGGCTCGATGCTGCTCTACGGCCTGCTGCACCTCACCGGGTACCCCGGCATGGGCATCGACGCGATCAAGGGCTTCCGGCAGCTCGGCCAGCCCACGGCCGGCCACCCGGAGCATGGGCACGCCCCCGGCATCGAGACCACCACTGGCCCCCTCGGCCAGGGCCTCGCCACTGCCGTCGGCATGGCCATCGCCGAGGAAAGCCTGCGCGCCCGCTTCGGCGCCAAGATCTGCAACCACCGCACCTGGGTGATCGCGGGCGATGGCTGCCTGATGGAGGGCGTCAGCCAGGAGGCGATCACCCTCGCCGGGCGCCAGAAGCTCTCGAACCTCGTTGTGCTGTTCGACGACAACGGCATCAGCATCGACGGCAAGGTGAGCCTCTCTGACGTGACCGACCAGCGCGCCCGCTTCGAGGCGAGCGGCTGGGTCACCCGCGCGGTGGACGGGCACGATACGAGCGAAATCGAGGCGGCGCTGGACTGGGCCGTGGCGCAGAAGGCACCGGTGATGCTGGCCTGCAAGACCCATATCGGTCTCGGCGCGCCCACGCTGCAGGACACGGCCAAGGCCCACGGCGCGATCACGGGTGATGACGAGGTGAAGGGCGCGAAGGCCGCGCATGACTGGCCGCACGCCCCGTTCGAGGTGCCGCAGGACATCCTTGGCGAGTGGCGCGCGCTCGGCAGCCGCGGCGCGGAGGCAAGGGCGGCCTGGGGCGAGGCCTTCGCGGCCCTCTCGGACCGCAAGCGCGCAGACTTCGAGCGCATGATGGCGGGCGAGCTACCGGCGAAGCTCACCAGCGCGCTCAACAAGCTCCGCCGCGGCCTCGTGGACGACAAGCCCACCGTCGCGACCCGCAAGGCGTCCGAGAACGCGCTCGCCGTGATCAACCCGGTCCTGCCCGAGACCATCGGCGGCTCGGCCGATCTCACCGGCTCGAACAACACCAAGACGGCCGATCTCGGCGTGTTCGACGAGACCAACCGCAAGGGCCGCTACGTCTACTACGGCATTCGCGAGCATGGCATGGCGGCGGCGATGAACGGCAGGGCGCCACCATGGAGCGCGATG
>JBCBHB010000708.1:0-1877 GCA_038526025.1 Pseudomonadota bacterium | reverse complement strand
CGGGCGACGAGGTCGCGGTAGAGGCCCTGGAGGCGCTTCGTGACCGGGCCCGGGAGCGGCGCGGCCATGCGCCGCCCGTCGATCTCCGACACCGGGGTCTGCGCGCCGAAGGTGCCGGTGAGGAACGCCTCCTCGGCGCCGAAGGTCTCCACGAGGCTGAAGTTCCGTTCATGGACCGGGATGCCGTTGGCGCGGCAGAGATCGATGGTCTTCTGCCGGGTGATCCCGTTCATGCAGTAGTCGCCCGTGGAGGTCCAAACCTCGCCCTTGCGCACGATGAAGAAGTTGCAGGAGTTCGTGGTGTTCACGAAGCCATGGGGGTCGAGCATCAGACCCTCATCCGCCCCGGCCTTCTCCGCCTGCACGGCGGCCAGCACGCAGTTGAGCTTGGAGTGGCTGTTGAGCTTGGGATCCTGGCTCATCGGCAGGCCGCGGACCTGGGGCACGGTGGCGAGGCGCACGCCGCGCTCCTGCAGCCGCGCGACCGGGGCGGAATGCTCCGCAATGATCACCATGGTGGGGCCGGAGCGGGAGAGGGCGGGGTGCTGGAACGGCCGGCTCTTCACCCCGCGCGTGACCATCAGGCGCGCATGGGCGTTGCCGGTCATCCCGTTGGCGGTGCGCACCTCCTCGAGTGCGGCGATCACGCCCTCACGCGTACGGCCGATGTCGAGGTCGATGGCGCGGGCGGCCTCGAACAGGCGGTCGAGATGCTCGTCGAGGAAGGCCCAGCGGCTGTTGTAGAGACGCAGGCCCTCCCACACGCCGTCGCCCAGCATGAAACCGCTGTCGTAGACCGAGACCATCGCCTCGCCCCGCGGCTTCAGCGCGCCGTCGACCCAGATGAGGATGTGTTCGTTACGCGCATCGACTGCGGCTTCGTGGGTGGTTGCCTCTTCCATCAGTCCGCCGTGCCCGTGTGTTCCTCGTGCATCCGCCGCATCCGCATCTTCAGCGCCTTGCCGACGAAGATGGGGAGGACGAAGCCCGCGATGGCGATGGCCCAGAGGCCGATGGAGAGCGGCGAGGCGACAAGCGTCGTCCAGTCACCGTCGGAGATGGTCATGGCGCGGCGCAGGTTCGCCTCCATCAGGTTGCCGAGGAGGACCCCGAGGATCACCGGCACCAGCGGCACGTCGAGCTTGCGCAGCGCCCAGCCGAGGACGCCGAAGATCACCATCACCACAAGGTCGAAGCTGGAGCCCGAGATGCCGTAGATGCCGACAAAGGAGACCATGGCGACGATGGGCATGAGGAGCCGCGGGGGCACCAGCAACACGCGCACGAACATGCCGACCATGGGAATGTTCATGAGCAGGAGCATGATGTTGCCGATGAAGAGCGCCGCGATCAGGCCCCACACCACGTCCGGGTTCTGGGTGAAGAGGAGCGGGCCCGGGGTGATGTTGAGCGCCAGCAGCATGGCGAGCAGCACGGCGGTGGTGCCGGAGCCCGGGACACCGAGCGCCAGCATCGGCACGAGGGCACCACCGGCGGCTGCGTTGTTCCCGGCCTCGGGCGCTGCCACACCGCGCGGGTCGCCCGTGCCGAACGTCCCCTCCCGGTCGACCATCTTCTTCTCCATCGAATAGGCGAGGAAGGAGCCGAGGGAGGCGCCGGCGCCGGGCAGCACGCCCGCGATGAAGCCGAGGAGCGAGGTGCGGAGCATCGTGGGCGTGGTGGAGGTGATGAGGCGCGCGGAAGGCACAATGCGGCCCATCTGCACCTTCGCCTCCTGCCCCTCGTTCGCCGCGGTGCCGCGGTGTTCGAGGAAGACGAAGACCTCCGAGAGGGCGAAGAGGCCGACGATGGCGACGAGAAAGTCGATCCCGTCATAGAGATGCACCTCGCCGAAGGAGAAGCGGGGCACGCCCGTC
>JBCBHB010000707.1:0-1878 GCA_038526025.1 Pseudomonadota bacterium | reverse complement strand
CGGCGCAAGCGGCGGTCGGGCCAGCCGCTCGTCCGGCGCGCCGCCGAGGGCGAGGAGGAGGCGGCGCTCGACTATATCGAGGGCCTGCGCCGCGTGCACCGCGTGCTCGACCCCTCCCTTTATTTCGAGATCGGGGTCGACACCGGCGCGAGCCTTCGGCTGGCCGCCTGCCGAAGCGTCGGCGTGGACCCGGCCTTCCAGATCACCAGCAATCTCACGCAGCCGACGCGCCTCTTCCGTCAGACCAGCGACGCCTTCTTTGCCAACGAGAAACGCTGCAGCGACCTTTTCCGGGAAGGCGTCGAGCTCGCCTTCATCGACGGCATGCACCTGGCGGAGTTCGTGCTGCGGGACTTCATTCGCACCGAGCGCTGGATGCGCCGCGACGGGGTGGTGCTGTTCGACGATGTGCTGCCCGAGCAGATGCCGATGCTGGAGCGGCAGCGTCGCTTCGGGGCCTGGTGCGGCGATGTCTACAAGATCGTGCCCATCCTGCGCCGGTATCGCCCCGAGCTCAGCGTAACGGTGTTCGAAACCTTCATCGGCCCCTACCGCAAGGGCCTGGCGGTGGTGACCGGCCTCGACCCGGAGAACCGCACGCTCGAGGCGGCATATGACGAGATCGCGGCAGATATCGAGGCGGGACGCTACGACGTGCCCGACATCGCCGCCCTCGACGGGCTTCTGGCACCCGAACCGCTGAGCGGGCTTGAGCACGCCACCCTCGGCGCCCGGCGTGATCTCGCCGCCGCGAAGCTCGGGGCAGCCGCGGAGGTGGCGCGTGGCGCGGCGGTGCCCGAAGCGCCGCGCCTTTCCGTCGTCGTCGTCTCCTACGATATGGCGCGCGCCCTGCCGCGAACACTCGAAACCCTGTCGCCGGCCGCGCAGCAGGGCATGGCGGCGGGGGACTACGAGATCATCCTGGTCGACAACGGCTCACCGGAGATACCGGACTGGGCGGCCCTGGCCGCCATCGCTCCCAACGCCCGCTTCTTCCGGCAGGCATCGGTGGGCGCCTCCCCTTGCGCGGCGGCCAATCTCGGCCTCGCCCAGGCGCGGGCGCCCCATGTGGGCGTGCTGATCGATGGGGCACGCATGGCCTCGCCCGGCCTGCTCGCGGCGGCGCTGGCGGCGTACGAGGACACGCCGCACGCGGTCATCGGCACTCATGGTTTCCATCTCGGCCGCGTCCTGCAGCAGGAGGCGGTGGCCGCGGGGCATGACGAAACGGCGGAGGACGCCCTCCTTGCGGAGGCCGGCTGGCCAGAGCCGGGCTATCGGCTCTTCGACATCGCCGTCCTTTCCAAGTCGTCCGGCAAGGGCTGGCGGGAACTCCCGTCCGAGAGCAACGCGGTCTTCATGTCGGCCGCGCGATGGAGCGCGCTCAACGGCTTCGACGAACGCTTCGCGAGCCCCGGCGGCGGCCTCGCCAACCTCGATCTCTGGAAGCGGGCCTGCGAAGCGCCGGGAAGCGACGTTGCCATGCTGCTCGGCGAGGCGACGTTTCACCAGCTCCATGGCGGCGTGAGTACGAACGGCAGCGCCTCCCCCCGCGCGGGCTTCGATGCGGAGTATGAACGGCTTCACGGTCGCCCCTATCAGCGGCCCCGCCTCACCCCGCGCTTCATCGGCACGCCGCCGGCTTAAGCGCGAACCACGGGGCGGGCCGGCACGCCCACCACCGTGGCCCCCGCCGGCACATCCTCGATCACCACCGCATTGGCGCCGATCCGCGCGCCGTCTCCCACGGTGATGGGGCCAAGCAGCTTCGCGCCCGTGCCGATCACGACACCGGCGCCGATGGTGGGCCCCTGCAGGTTCCCCTCCATCAGGCCGATCGTGACGAAAGGACGGATCAGCGCGTTCGGCCCGATGCTC
>JBCBHB010000706.1:0-1840 GCA_038526025.1 Pseudomonadota bacterium | reverse complement strand
TGGAGGCCGTGAAGGGCGGTGCCCTCGCGAAGGCCCGCGAGCTTTCCGGCGGCGAGGCCGATACCACCAACAACCGCATGGAACTGATGGCCGCCATCATGGCGCTCGAAACGCTCGAGCGCCCCGCCGCCATCACCGTCGTCACCGATTCGAGCTACCTCAAGGACGGTATCACCGGCTGGATCCATGGCTGGAAGCGCAACGGCTGGAAAACCGCCGCCAAAAAGCCCGTGAAGAACGCCGAGCTCTGGCAGCGGCTCGATGCCGCCCAGGCCCGCCACCGCGTTGCCTGGGAATGGGTCAAAGGCCATGCCGGTCACCCCCAGAACGAGGCGGCCGATGCGCTCGCCCGCAGCGAGATCAAGCGTCTGAAGGAAGGCGCCTGAGATGCCGTTCCGCGTGGTCGAGGTGATCGCGCCGCCGGACCGTGCGGACCGTCTGCGCCGTATCGGCGAGGAGGCGGGCGCGAGCCAGATCCGCCTCGCCGCGGTCGATGTCTGGCCTCAACCCCTCGGCCCCCTCGCCAGCCCCGAGGCCCGGCCCGTCTCCGCCCCCGCCACCGATCGCGGCCCGGGCTTTCCCGTCGACCCCCCCGTGGGCCTGCCGCACGGTGACGGCTCCGAACCCGGCCAGGCCGTCGCCATCACCATGCTCGTGGGCGAGATCGGCCGCCAGGCATTGCTCGACAGGCTGCAGGAAGCGCTGGAGGGGTGCCGCAACTGGCGCATCCTCCTGCACGAGACCGCGGCCGTCATCCCGCACACCGCGGAGGAGGACCGGCGCGAGCAGGAGCGGGCGGACCGGCGCACGCGCGAGAAGATCACCACCTCGCGCGAGGAGCTCTATCAGCAGGTCGCCGGCGGTGCGCAGCTGACGCGGGACTTCCTGCTCCTCGTCGTGCTCTCCACCGTGGTCGCCGCCGTGGGGCTGATCAACGACAACGTCGCGGTTGTCATCGGCGCCATGGTCATCGCCCCCCTCCTCGGCCCCAACCTCGCCCTCGCCTTCGCCGCCGCGATCGGGGACCGGGCGATGATCGGCCGCGCCCTCGGCTCCGGGCTCGCCGGGCTCGGCATCGCCATCGCGCTCGCAGCGCTTCTCCCGCTTTTCTTCTCCGTCGATCTCACAAATGGCGAGCTCTCGGGGCGCACCAGCGTCGGCTTCGACGCCATCGCCCTCGCCCTCGCCTCGGGCGCCGCCGCGGCCCTCTCCATCTCCACCGGCGTCTCTTCGGTGCTGGTCGGCGTCATGGTGGCTGCGGCCCTCCTGCCGCCCGCCGCCACCATCGGGATCGCGCTCACCGAAGGCGAGGTCGCCGCCGCCGCGGGCGCGGCCCTCCTGCTCGCGGTCAACCTCGTCTCGGTGAACCTCGCCGCCGTCGCGGTGTTCCTCGCGAAAGGTGTCCGCCCGCGCACCTGGCTCGAGCGCAAGGAGGCCCGCCAATCCCTCCGCGTCACCCTCGCGGTCCTGCTCAGCGGCCTCGCCGTCTTCACCGGGCTCATCGCTCTCAGCCGCCAGTTCGCCTTCTAGCCCGGCCCTTTCCGAAGGCCGGGGCGGGTCAAGGATCGCGCGAGCGACCGGCGGAGCCGGCCTGTCCTTGACGCGGCCCGGTCTTCGACCATGCTCGATCAGGCGCCCTCGCGGCGCCTCCCCAGCCCCCAAAACGATCCCGCAGCCAACGCCGCGCACCGGCTATCGTCCACACGCCGCCGCCGCAGAGACCACGGTCAAGGATCCCGGCGACCAGCCGGGATGTCGCTTCACTGATCGCCGCGAACAGAGGCCCGGCCCCCGCATCCGGGGGGCCGGGCCCGTTCTCAGTCGCCGAGCTGCACAAAGT
>JBCBHB010000705.1:0-1881 GCA_038526025.1 Pseudomonadota bacterium | reverse complement strand
CAAGGCGATCGACCTGATGGACGAGGCCGCCTCGCGCCTGCGCATGGAGGTGGACAGCAAGCCCGAGGAGCTGGACGCGCTCGACCGCGACATCATGCAGAAGCAGATCGAGGCGATGGCGCTCGAGAAGGAGGACGACGCGGCCTCGAAGGACAGGCTCGAGAAGCTGCGCACGGAGCTTGCCAACCTGGAGGAGGAGAGCCGCGCCATCACCGCCCGCTGGGAGGCCGAGAAATCGAAGCTCGGCGCGGCGCGGGAGCTGAAGGAGCAGCTCGACCATGCGCGGGGCGAGTTGGACATCGCCAAGCGCAAGGGCGACCTCGGGCGCGCGGGCGAGCTTTCCTACGGCGTGATCCCGGAGCTGGAACAGCGCCTCGCCGATGCCGAAGCGGCCGAACAGTCGGACGTGCTGGTGGAGGAGGCGGTTACCGAGGAGCACATCGCCGGTGTTGTCAGCCGCTGGACCGGCATCCCCGTCGACAAGATGCTCGAGGGCGAGCGGGAGAAACTGCTGGCGATGGAGCAGAAGATCGGGGAGCGAGTGATCGGCCAGGCCGCCGCCGTGACCGCCGTCTCCAATGCCGTGCGCCGGGCGCGCGCGGGCCTCTCGGACCCGAACCGGCCCATGGGCTCGTTCCTCTTCCTCGGCCCGACGGGCGTGGGCAAGACGGAGCTTACCAAGGCGCTCGCCGCCTTTCTCTTCGACGATGACCAAGCGATGGTGCGCATCGACATGAGCGAATTCATGGAGAAGCACTCCGTCGCCCGCCTGATCGGCGCCCCCCCGGGCTATGTGGGCTACGAGGAGGGTGGCAAGCTCACCGAAGCCGTGCGGCGCAGGCCCTATCAGGTGGTGCTCTTCGACGAGATCGAGAAGGCGCATGGGGATGTGTTCAATGTCCTCCTCCAGGTGCTCGACGAAGGGCGGCTGACCGATGGCCAGGGGCGGACGGTCGATTTCCGCAACACGCTCATCATCCTGACCTCGAACCTCGGCGCCGAATTCCTGAGCGCCCTGCCCGAAGGCGCCAGCGCCAAGGCGGCCGAACCGCAGGTGATGGAGGTGGTGCGCGCATCCTTCCGGCCGGAGTTCCTCAACCGGCTCGACGAGATCGTGCTCTTCGACCGGCTTGGGCGGGACCATATGGCCGGCATCGTCGAGATCCAGCTTGGGCTTCTCGGAAAGCGGCTCGAGGGGCGCAAGATCAGCCTCGATCTCGACCAGGCGGCGCGGGACTGGCTGGCCGACAAGGGCTACGACCCGGTTTATGGCGCGCGTCCGCTCAAGCGCGTCGTGCAGAAGGCGCTGCAGGATCCGCTGGCCGAGCTCATCCTCGGCGGCCGGCTGAAGGATGGCGAGAGCCTGAAGGTCAGCGCCCGCGACGGGGAACTGGTCTTCGGCAGCCATGCGGAGGCCGCGCCCGAGGCTGCGACGGTTCACTGATCATGGGAGGGGGCGGCTTCGGCCGCCCCTTTCAGCGTGTCGCCTGCTCCCGCGCCCGGAACACATCCCCGCCGACAGCTGCCTTCGACCAGAGACCGAGCATCGGTGGATGCAGGCCTCTCAATGGTGGGTCGTGCCTGGGGATCAGTCCGTCTCGGGTCGTCTCAACGCGCGCCGTACGGCCCAGCCCGCAAGCACCGCAGCGCCGACCGGCAGGAGGACAGCCGCCGCCGGGCTCGCGGCCACGGCGAGCACGCCAAGCTTTGCACCGGAGGCCGCACCGGCGGCAACAAGCTTTGCGCCGCCTGCCTTGGCTAGCACCGCCTTGCCTGCGCCGATGCTGGCCGCCCGCGTCGCCTCTGCCGCCGTTCCGGCCGCCGCGCTGCCAAGCACCACACCCGTACCGCGAGCCGCGTCTGCCGCCACGAAGCGGAAGG
>JBCBHB010000704.1:0-1884 GCA_038526025.1 Pseudomonadota bacterium | reverse complement strand
CTCCATGTCGGCGGCGGCGCGCGGAAAGTAGGCGTGGTTGCCCCAGTTCTGGTTCGAGCGGAAGAAGAACACCTGCACGCAGGCCTGCCCGCCTTCCCGGTGGAGGGCGAAGACATCCGCCTCTGCCGTGCGCTGCGGGTTGATGCTCTGGGCGCCGCGGACATGGGCCATTGCGCGCAGCCGGTCCCGGTAGATCGCGGCGGCCTCGAAATCCATGGCGGCGGAGGCCTGCCCCATCCGCTCGGCCAGCTCCTCCTGCACGCGTGTCGACCGGCCTTCCAGGAAACGCACCGCATCGTCCACAAGCGCGCGGTAATCCTCCTCGCCGATCTCGCCCGTGCAGGGGCCGGAGCAGCGCTTGATCTGGAAGAGCAGGCAGGGCCGTGTCCGGCTCTCGAAGACGCTGTCCGAACAGGTGCGGAGCAGGAACGCCTTTTCCATCTGGTTGATGGTGCGGTTGACCGCGCCGGCAGAAGCGAAGGGGCCGAAGAAGCGCCCCTTCTCGCGCTGCGCACCCCTGTACTTGCGCAAGAGGGGGAACGAGCCGTCTTCGATCAGGATATGAGGAAAGCTCTTATCGTCGCGCAGCAGCACGTTATAGCGCGGCTTCAGCTGCTTGATGAGGTTCGACTCGAGCAGCAGCGCCTCGGTCTCGGTCTCGGTCGTGATGAATTCCATCGACGCCGTCTCGGCGATCATGCGCGTGATGCGGGAGTTGTGCGCGCCCTGGTTGGCATAGTTGGCGACACGCCTTTTGAGCGAGCGCGCCTTCCCGACATAGAGAACCTCCGAGGCGGCGCCGAGCATGCGGTAGACACCTGGGCGGTCGTCGAGGCGCTTGAGGTAACGGCGGATGACGTCCGGCCCGGTCTCGCGCCGGGCGGCCCGTTCGGTCCCGATCTCCACGCTTTCGCTCATCGCATCAGCATCCCGGAACGAGACGGCTCAGAAGCGCGCCTTGTGGATAACTGTGTGGCTAACCCCGTGGCCGAATTCCTAACGAATCGTAAACCTATCGCAATATGGCGATTTAATGTTCTCAGTTGTGCCCTCAAGGCATTGAAAATATTGGACTCTCCCACTTTCTTCGCTGGCGCAACATGGGCGGGCTGCCCCAATCTGCCAGAGGCGTCAAGTTCAAAGGCGCGTGGACAAGTCATGTGCAGTTCACCGCTCACTCGACGCTGCCGATCACATCGGGGGTCGCCCAGGCGAGATGCTGCCCGCCATCGACGGCAATCATCTGCCCTGTCAGTGCCTTGCACGAGAGGATGAATGCAAGGGCCGCAACGATGTCATCCGGATCGGCGCCACGGCCAAGCGGGCAAGCGGCGCGCTGTGCCGCGAAATGCGCCGCCGACTGACGCGTGCCCTGCATCGTAGGCCCTGGCCCGATGGCGTTGACCCGGATCTTGGGTGCCAGGGCCTGAGCCGCCGTCTTGGTGAAGGTCAGCAAGGCAGACTTGGCCAGGGTGTAGGAGGCGAAGAACGGTGTCGGCTTCCAGACCCGCTGATCGATCATGTTGACGACGTAGGCCTGCGCCAGAGGCTCCCCGCGCGCATCGGTGGCGGGGTCCGGCGCCTGCACCGCGAAGTCCTGGGTCAGCTTCACAGGGGCGCGCAGATTGCTCTCCACCGCCCGGTCCCAGCTGGTGCGCGTCATGGTCTCGAGCGTCTCTGGCTCGAAGATGGACGCGTTGTTGATGAGGAGCGAGAGGGGACCGCCGAGTGCGTCCGCCGCGCGGTCGACCAGACCCGCCGTCTCCGTCTCGTCCAGAAGGTCGGCGCCGAGAGCTTCGGCACGGGCGCCGGCAGCGCGCGCCTCCGCCACCGCCTCCGCCGCGGGGCCGACGCTCGTTGCGTTCCATTACGCATCGAGCGTCG
>JBCBHB010000703.1:0-1891 GCA_038526025.1 Pseudomonadota bacterium | reverse complement strand
ATCGACGACAGCCTGGCGGGCTGACGCCGTCTTGGCGCATGTGCTTGTCACGGGCACGCCCACATAGAGACCCTTCAGGCCATAGGCGCCCTCCACCCAGGCGGCCGCCGGCAGCAGGCGCCGCTGGTCCTTCAGGTAGCTCTCGGCCATCTGGATGGCCGACGCCGCGGGCGCGTAGAAGGCCGAGCCGGTCTTGAGGAGACCCACGATCTCGGCGCCGCCATCCCGCGTCCGCTGCACGATGGCGTCAAGCTTCTCCTGCGAGGTCCAGCCCATCTTCACGAGGTCCGGCAGCGGAATGCCGCCCACGGCCGAATACCGGGTCAGCGGCACCATGGTGTCGCCATGCCCGCCGAGCACGAAGGCGGTCACGTCCTTCACGCTCACCTTGAACTCCTCGGCGAGGAAGTGGCGGAAGCGCGCGCTGTCGAGCACGCCGGCCATGCCGACCACCTTCTCGCGCGGCAGGCCCGAGAACTCGCGCAGCGCCCACACCATGGCGTCGAGCGGGTTGGTGATGCAGATCACGAAGGCGTCCGGCGCGTGCTTCGCGATGCCCTCGCCCACGGCCTTCATCACCTTGAGGTTGATGCCGAGGAGATCGTCGCGGCTCATGCCCGGCTTGCGCGGCACGCCCGCGGTCACGATGCACACATCCGCGCCGGCGATGTCCGCATAGTCGTTCGCGCCAGTCAGCACCGCGTCGAACCCGTCGACCGGTGCGCTCTCGGCGATATCGAGCGCCTTGCCCTGAGGCGTGCCCTCCGCAATGTCGAACAGCACGACATCGCCGAGTTCCTTGAGTGCGGCGAGATGGGCGAGCGTGCCGCCGATCTGCCCCGCGCCGATCAGCGCGATCTTCTTTCTAGCCATCTGTCCCTCCGTTGGCGCCGCGTCCCTGCGACCGTCGCGACCAGCATCGCGACTGCCATACCGCACAGCGGAGCGGCTTTCTGAAGCGCCTAGCCGCACTGCACCATCCCGCGCAGGATGGCAAGTCACAGTGGCGGCGCGGGCCCGAGCCTTGGTTGGGCGCCTGGGCTGGCCGACATGGCCGGGCGACGCAGTCGGTCGGCGCGGAGGGAGCGCCGGCGCGACACGGCCTCAGATCGGCGTCTCGGGCGCTGCGGCAACCTCGGCCTCATAGGCCTCGCCGGCCGCCATCAGGCAGCTCAGGCCGTCCCGCCGCGTGATCAGGATCGTCCAGCTGCCGCTCTCGGACGCATAGACCTCGATCACGCCCTGGCTGCGGGAGAGGCCGTAGGAGCGGCGCGTCTCGCCGTATTTCCGCGCAAGATCGGCGACGATCTTGTCGCGCTCGCCGCAGAACATGCGGTCCTGTGCGGCCGCATCCTGCGCTGCGGGCAGGCCGAGGCAGAGAGCGATGCCCGCAGCAAGCGCGAGCCGGCGGCCTTCGGGGAGGAACGTCATGGTCGTCATCGCGCATCCTTTCGCGGGGCGCTCGGCCCCCTGCTCCGACGCGGCTCTACAGCGCGCCGCTCCAGACTTGCGGAACCGACCGGCGTGGCAGTTCCGCCTCGCCTCCCAGGCCGCCTCTTCGGGCGCTTGGTGGAGAATGTTGCCCCATGTCGCCTTAAGCTTGCGTGAAATTGCGAAGGAGCGCGCGCTCCCAGCAGAATGGACGCGTCCTTTTTTGCACCTGCGAAGTTGCCAAGTTGCGGAAACGCATTTTAGAAGCACCGCAACATGCTAACCGGAGACGCGTTTTGAAGGATACGGCCCCCTCGAGCCTCCACCGCCCCCGCCGCTCAGCGCTCTACATGCCCGCCTCGAAGGCGCGCGCGTTGGAGAAGGCGCGCAGCCTCGATGCGGATGTGCTGCTTCTCGACCTGGAGGACGCGGTCTCGCCGGACGAGAAGCCTGCCGCGCG
>JBCBHB010000702.1:0-1892 GCA_038526025.1 Pseudomonadota bacterium | reverse complement strand
TTCCACGGCTACACCTATAGCGGTCATCCGGCGGCCTGTGCGGCGGGCCTCGTCAACCTTCGGATCATGCAGGAGGAACGGCTCGTCGAGCGCGTGGCGGAGGATATCGGACCCTACATGCAGGCCGCGTGGTCCCGCCTGGCCGAGCACCCGCTTGTGGGTGAGACGCGCATGGTGGGCCTCATCGGCGCCGCCGAGATCGTGGCGGACAAGGAGACGCTTTCGCGCTTCCCGTCCGAGGCCAATGCGGGCCAGCGCTGCCGCGACCTCGCGGTACAGAACGGTCTCGTCATGCGCGCGGTGGGGGACAGCATGGTGATCTCGCCTCCCCTGGTGATCACGCGCGAGGAGGTCGACGAGCTTGTCCGCCGTGCCTGGACCGCTCTCGATGCGCTGGAGGCCGAACTCAAGGGATGAAACTCGGTCGCGGCACCATAGGTGTCGATGGGCTTCATGACCTCTGGGAGGAACTCCATGGCTAAACCGGTTCTCTATGGCTTCGACGGCTCGACCTATGTGCGCAGTGTTCGCATGGCGCTGATGGACAAGGGCATCGAGTATGATCAGGTGCCTTTGAACGTGCTCGAGGGCGAACCAAAACTGCCCGAGCACCTGGAGCGCCACCCCTTCGGCAAGGTGCCGGTGCTGGATATCGACGGCATGCGGATCCTCGAGACGGACGCGATCCTTCGATACATCGAGGCGGCGCATCCCGAGCCTTCTCTGGTCCCGGACGACCCCAAGGATCGGGCGCGGATGAACATGGCGATCAGCCTGGTCAACAGCTACGGCTATGGCAGCCTGGTTGGTGCCGCCGGTTACCATCTCTTCCCGGACTTTCTCGGCAATCCGAGCGAGGAGGCCTATAACGGCATGATCGCGAACGGCGAAAAGCTGCTCGCGCTCCTGATGGAGAAGAAGGGCGATGCCCCGTGGCTTGCCGGGGAGAAGCCCAGCCTCGCGGACTACTTCCTTGGCCCGATCGTCTTCTACGTCGCCCTCTCTCCCGCGGCTGAAACCCTGCTGGCGCCCGCCCCGGTGAAGGCCTGGTGGGAGGCGATGCAGGCGGTGCCGAGCTTTGCGGCTACCGCGCCCGATCTTGGCTGACGGCGGCACGAGAACCGCTCAGCATGGCCCAGGCTTACCTCACCACGAACGACGAGCCCGGGCATCACGCGCCTTCCTGGTACGCGGCCACGGCGGGGCCGCTGCCCGATCACCCGGCGCTTGAGGGCGAGACGCGGGCGGATGTGTGCGTGGTCGGCGGCGGCTATGCGGGGCTTTCGGCAGCGCTGCACATCGCGGAGGCGGGGTACGATGTAGCGCTTCTCGAGGCGAACCGGGTGGGCTGGGGTGCCTCAGGTCGCAATGGCGGCCAGCTCGGCGTCGGCCCGCGCGCGGAAATGGAGGAGTACGAGCGGGCGGTGGGCAGCGAGGATGCGGCAAAGGTCCTGGCGCTCGGGCTCGAGGCCAATCGCCTGGTTCGCGACCTCGTTGCGCAGCACGCGATGGATGTGGAGCTGGCGGACGGTATCCTGGAGGCGGCCTGGCGAGCGCGCGATGCGGCGGACATCGATGCGTTCCTGGAGCATATGGCGACGGCTTATGGCTATGAGCGCCTCGTCGCCTACGACCGCGCCGAGATGGCGTCGTGCCTCGGGACCGATCGGTACCATGGCGGCGTTCTCCTGCAGGATGGCGGGCATCTCCATCCCCTCCGCTACGCCCTGGGGCTTGCGCGCGCGGCGGATGGTGCCGGCGCCCGCCTCTACGAGCGGAGCCTGGTCACCGCCGTGCGCCCAGGGCGCGTGCAGACCGCGGCCGGTGCGGTGAACGCGGAACACATCGTGCTGGCCATGAACGGGTATCTCGACGGCTTGGTGCCCGCCGTG
>JBCBHB010000701.1:0-1892 GCA_038526025.1 Pseudomonadota bacterium | reverse complement strand
GGTCAGCGGCTCAGCGGAGTCGTCCAGCGCGTCGAGGAAGGCGGTGATTGCCTCGGCGCAGGCCTCGGGTTGCTCGACCGAGGGGATGTGACCGCATTCGGCGATCTCGCGGTAGACCGCACCGGGCATCAGATCTGCCAGGGCGCGCACCAAGTTGGGCGGGGTGGCAAGGTCGCCCGCACCGGCGATGCAGAGCGCATGGGTTGTGAGGCTGCGCGTGGCCTGCGTGAGATCGGCATCGCGCAAGGCCGCGCAGGTCGCGAGATAGCCCTTGAGCGGCGTGCGGGTCAGCATGGCGCGGTAGCCTGCGACGGCATCGGGCCGCGATGCGCGAAAGGGTGCGGTGAACCAGCGTTCCATGATCGCGTCTGCCTGCGCGTCCAGCCCGTCGCGCGCGAGCAACGCCATGCGCTCGGCCCACATCTCCTCCGACCCGATCCGCGCGCCCGTGTTGCAGAGGACGAGGCCGCGCACCCGTTCCGACGCCAGCGATGCGGCGCGTTGCACGATCATGCCGCCGACGGAGACACCGCATAGCACGGCCTCGGCGATACCGAGATGGTCCATGAGCGCGAGCAGATCGGCCGCAAGCTCATCGACCGTGACCTCCCCTTCCGGGAGCGAGGAGAGGCCGTGGCCGCGCTTGTCGTAACCGACCATGCGATAGCCCTTGGGCAGGCGGGCGATCACCGCGTCCCAGAGTGTCAGGTCGGTTCCGAGAGAGTTCGCGAAGACGATGGCCGGCCCATGCGGGTCGCCTTCCACACGGTAGCGCATCGTGGTGTCGTTGATGGTGGCGAACTGCATGGTCATCCCCCTCAGGCGAGCACGTCTTCGTAGGGCAGGCCGACATAGTTCTCCGCAATCGAGGTCTGCGCGGCCCTGGAGGAAAAGATGTATTCGAGATCCGCCACTTTCATCCGCCGCCCGAACGCATCGTCATCGTCGAAGTCATGCAGGAGGGTCGTGAGCATCCACGAGAAGCGCTCCGCCTTCCAGATACGGCGGAGGGCCACGTCGCGGTACTGGCGGAGCCCGCGCTCCTCGTTCCTGGCGTAATAGGCGATGAGCGCGGTGGAGAGGTAGTGCACATCCCCCACTGCGAGGTTGAGGCCCTTGGCGCCTGTGGGCGGGACGATATGGGCGGCGTCGCCGGCGAGGAACAGCCGGCCGTACTGCATCGTCTCGCAAACGAAGCTGCGGAGCGGCGCGATGCTCTTCTCGATCGCCGGCCCGGTGGTGATGCTTGCCGCGATATCGGGGCCGAGGCGCAGCTTGAGCTCATCCCACAAACGATCGTCGGGCCAGTCCTCCAGGCTCTCGTCCGCCGGGCACTGGATGTAATAGCGCGACCGGGTGGGCGACCGCATGCTGGCAAGCGCGAAGCCCCGGTCGCTGTTCGCGTAGATCAGCTCGTCCTGGCAGGGAGGCACATCGGCGAGAATGCCCAGCCAGCCGAAGGGGTAGACGCGTTCGAACTCCGCTCGCTTGCAGGCCGGGATGGCCCGGCGCGATGGGCCGCGGAAGCCGTCGCACCCCACAACGAAGTCGGTCGTGACACGCCATGCTTCGCCGTTGCGCGTGAAGGTGATGGCGGGCGCCTCTGTCTCCAGGTCGTGGAGGGCGACTTCCTCGGCGTCGTGGTGCATCTCCGTGCCCGCGTCGTGGTGGGCTGCCATGAGGTCCTTCGTCACCTCGGTCTGACCGTAGACCGTTACGTGCCGCCCGATTAGCTCGCCCATCGCGATGCGGAAGTTGCGGCCGTTGACGGCGAGATCGAAGCCATCGTGGATCATCCCCTCACGTGCGAGCCGGTCCCCGATCTCGGCCCTTTGCAGGGTCTCGACGGTGCCCTGCTCGAGCACGCCGGCGCGGATGCGGGCCATCACATG
>JBCBHB010000700.1:0-1900 GCA_038526025.1 Pseudomonadota bacterium | reverse complement strand
AGCTATAGGCGAAGAAGCGGAGGGGCCGCGCGGCGGTGATGCTGCTGTCGAGCTGACGGAGCGAGCCGGCGGCGGCATTGCGCGGATTGGCAAAGACCTTCGCGCCCGCCTCGCTCTGCCGTGCGTTCAGGGCGGCGAAGTCTGCATGGGTCATGTAGACCTCGCCGCGCACCTCGAAGACCTCCGGTGCCTCGCCCGCGAGCGTTTCGGGTAAATCGTCGATGGTTCGGGCATTTGCGGTGACATTCTCACCTTCTGCCCCATCGCCCCGGGTGGCGGCCTCCACCAGTTCTCCGCGCTCGTAGCGAAGGGTTAGCGAGAGCCCGTCGATCTTCGGTTCGGCCACCAGCGCAACCGTCTCGTCGCCCAGGCTGAGAAAGCGGCGGATGCGGGCGGCGAACTCGGCCACGTCATCATCGGTGAATGCGTTTCCGAGAGAGAGCATCGGCGCGCGATGCCGCACCTTTGCGAAGCCCTCGGCCGGCGCGGCGCCAACGGTTTGCGTCGGGCTGTCGGCCCGCATGAGCTCAGGATAGGCCGCCTCCAGGGCCAGAAGGCGGCGCTTCAGCGCGTCGTAGTCCGCGTCGGAAAGCTCCGGATCGTCGCGACGATGGTAGGCCTCATCGTGGCGGGCCACCTCGGCCGAGAGGCGCGCGATCTCTGCCTCCGCCTCCTCGATGGTGAGGGTCTCGACCGTCCCGCCCGCCTCGATTTCTGCCATGGTCGCCTCCCTGCCCCGCAATCGGGCCCCTGCCGCGTGCAACACATGCGCGGCAGGGCGGAGGCGTCAAGCGGCTTCAGAAGAGCTGCAGGACGCTGCGCTCACGAATGTCGAGGGCTTCCTGTGGTGTGATCACGGGCTGCACCTGGCCCGGGCGCTCGGGCCGCTCCCGCCCGGTGAGAACGTCGACGATGGCCGAGAACGGGTTGCCATAGCCGCCGACGGCGCGCGCCCGTGCCCATTCGACCTTCACGGCCGCCTGTGACTGGCTGACCGCATTGTCTCCGCGCCCGCCGCGCTTGCGCTTCGCATCCGCCTCGGGTGCCACGGCGATACCGGCGAGCGTCAGCGCCATGGCAGCCAGTACGATCTTCCGCATCTCGTCTCTCCCTTTGTGGGCGACGCAGGCCGCGCCGCTGCTGTGGGAGATGTCGGGGCTGAGGCGCACCAAACCAATCAAGCGCTGATCAAGCCCCCGCGACCTGCCGGTGACGGCGATAGGCACCAATGCCCAAGAGGCCAAGAGACAGAAGGAGAGCCGATGCTGGCAGCGGGACCTGCGAGAGGGGCGTTCCGATCTGGAAAGTGGAGCGGTTCTGCTCGTCGAAGACGTAAGAGGTGAGAGCGGTGAAGACGGCGAAAGACTCGCCCGGCACCGCCTCGTCGTCCCGATCGTCGACAAGCTCGATGCGGATAAAGGCCTGCTCGGCCGAGATCAGTGCTGCAAGGTCGGGCAACTGGATGGAAGTCTGGGACAGGTCCTCCGTCACGGCGATGAACGGGTTGATGAAATCGCCGCTGAAGTCCACCGCCCGAACGCGAATGTAGTCGATCCCGAGCGCTTCGAGCTCCGACGCCGTGCCCGGGTTTGTCCAGCTCACGAGCGGCGCGTTGCCACCGGTCACGCTCACATTGCTCACAAGCGGTAGCGGGCTGGCCGGGCCCGTGCTTGCGGGCCCAACGATGGCCTGATCAGAACCGCTGTCGTCGGTGACTGTTATGGTGATGCTACTCGCCTCGAACCCCAACCCAAAGCTACGCTCGAGGAGCTGGCGCGGTGGACCTCCGAGGATCGAGAAGTTGCCGAAATCGTTGAGCGCGACACCACCCGGCCCACCAACGCCAAATGTGGCGCTTGCGCTGCCATCGACCGATGCAGGTGTGACGAAGGCCCCAACC
>JBCBHB010000699.1:0-1909 GCA_038526025.1 Pseudomonadota bacterium | reverse complement strand
GCACCGGCGCCGTCTGCCTCGTCGGCAAGGCGCATGACTTTCATGTGGAGCGCGCCCTCGGCGTCACCCTCGAGGAGAACCTCGACGCGATCCGGGACTCGATGGCGCATCTGAAAGCGCTCGGCCGCGAGCCGCTCTTCGACGCCGAGCATTTCTTCGACGGTTATGCGGCGAACCCGGCCTACAGCCTCGCCTGCCTCGAAGCGGCCCTTGAGGGGGGTGCCCGCTGGGTCGTCCTCTGCGATACCAATGGAGGCACGCTCCCGGGCCAGATCGCGGCGGCGACGGCGGCGGTGGCCGAGCGTTTCGGGCGGGAGCACACGGGCATCCACACCCATAACGACATGGAGACGGCGGTGGCCGGCACGCTCGCGGCGGTGGAGGCCGGGGCACGGCAGATCCAGGGCACGCTCAACGGGCTCGGCGAGCGCTGCGGGAATGCGAACCTCTGCTCCATCATCCCCACGCTGCTGCTGAAGGAGCCCTATGCGAGCCGCTTCGAGACCGGAGTAAGGCCCGAGGGGCTCAAGGAGCTCCGCCGCGTCTCCGCCATGCTCGACGATATCCTCAACCGCCAGCCGAACCGGCACGCGCCCTATATCGGCTCCGCGGCCTTCACGCACAAAGCGGGCCTCCACGCCTCCGCCATCGTGAAGGACCCGACGACCTATGAGCATGTGGCGCCCGAGGCCGTGGGGAACGCCCGGGTCATCCCGATGTCGAACCAGGCCGGCCGCGCCAACCTGGTGAGCCGCCTGCGAGAGGCCGGGCTGGAGGTTGACCCGGCCGATGCCCGGCTGCCCGCACTGCTTGCGGAGGTGAAGGACCGGGAGGACCGTGGCTATGCCTATGACAGCGCCGGTGCGAGCTTCGAGATCCTCGCGCGCCGCATGCTCTGCCAGCTCCCGGCCTTCTTCGAGATCAACCGCTATCGCGTGATCGTGGAGCGGCGGTTCAATGCCCTCGGCGAGCGCATCTCGCTCTCGGAGGCGGTGGTAGAGGTGACCGTCGACGGCCGGCCGATGATGTCGGTCGCCACCTCGATGGACCCCGACAGCCAGTCCGACCAGGGGCCGGTCAACGCGCTTGCCCTCGCGCTCTCGAAGGATCTGGGGCGCTACCAGCGCTTTATCGACGATATGCGGCTGGTGGACTTCCGGGTGCGCATCATCGGCGCGGGCACCGAGGCCGTGACGCGCGTGCTGCTCGATGCGACGGACGCAACGGGCGAAGTGTGGTCGAGCGTCGGCGTCTCGGCGAATATCGTCGACGCCTCCTTCCAGGCGCTTGAGGACGCGATCGTGCTGAGGCTGCTGCGCGCGGGCGCCGCGGCGCAGGCCGCGGGCGGCGGGGGCGACGGACGGGCTGCGATCTTCGCCCCGGGCGATGCGCAGGGCCGTGTGGCCGGCCTTCGCCTCGGGCGGACGGAGGGCGCGTGAGCGAGGCCCCCTCGGGCGGGCCGCAGCTCAGTGCGCCCGCCGAGCTCGTCCGCCGTTTCGATCCGGACCTCTTCCACGCCGCCCTTTTTGCGCCCGAGCCCGCCCGCGAGCGGCTGATGGTACTCGCCGCCTTCGATATCGAACTCAGCCGGGCGACGGCGAAGGCGGGGGGCGTGGCCGAAGGGCCGATGCTCGCAGCCATGCGGGTCCAGTTCTGGCAGGACCGGCTGGAAGCCGCCGCCAATAACGGGCCCGCCGCGGCGCATGAGGTGGCCGGTCCGCTTCACAGCCTTCTCACAGGGCAGCTCTGCGCTGCGGTGCCCATCGCATCGCGTCTCGTGGAGGCCCGCATGCTCGAGCTGCAGACGCCTTTCGACGATGACGGGTTCGACGCCTGGGCTGATACGCGCTTCACCTCCTGGTACCGGCTCTCCCTGGCGGCGCTGGGGCTCGACGACCGTGCAGGCGCT
>JBCBHB010000698.1:0-1926 GCA_038526025.1 Pseudomonadota bacterium | reverse complement strand
ACAGCCCGCCCTTGCCCTCGCGCGTCTCCCCGCCACAGGGTAGGGCACACGGCGGGCAGGATGCGGCAGCGCTGGGTGCCGAGCCCTGCGACGGCGATCTCGAGCACGTCGCCCGGCTGGAGCCAGGCGGGCTCGCTCATGCCCATGGCCACCCCGGCAGGCGTGCCGGTGGCGATGATGTCGCCGGGCTCGAGGGTCATGAACCCCGAGATGTAGGCGATGAGGGCGGGGATGGGGAAGATCATCGCGGCGGTATTGCCGGTCTGCCGCGGTGTGCCGTTGACCGTGAGCACGAGATCGAGCGCCTGCGGGTTCGCCACCTCGTCGGCGGTGACGAGCCAGGGGCCGAGGGGGCCGAAGCCGTCATGGCTCTTGCCCTTCATCCACTGGCCGCCCCGCTGGGTCTGGTGCGTGCGCTCGCTCAGATCGTTGAAGGCCGCGTAGCCGGCCACATGGGCGAGGGCGGCGCCTTCCGACACGTAGCGCGCCCGACTGCCGATGATCACCGCGAGCTCGACCTCGTAGTCGAGCGCATGGGCATCGCGCGGCATCTCGATATCGTCGTTGGGGCCCGAGAGGCTGCTGGTCGCCTTGGAGAAGAGCACGGGCTCTTCGGGCGCGGCCATGCCGATCTCCTTGGCATGATCGTGGTAGTTGAGGCCCACGCAGACGATCTTGCCGGGCCGGCCGACACAGGGGCCGATGCGTTGGCTGCCGTTGAGCTGGGGCAGGGTGGTGGGGTCGAGCGCCCGCAGACGGTCGAGCGCCGCAGGTTCGAGCCCCGTGCCGCCGATCTCGGTTGCATGACCGGAAAGATCCCGCAGCTTGCCTTCAGCACAGTACAGCGCCGGCCGTTCCGCGCCCGGCGGACCCACGCGCATAAGCTTCACAGCGGTCTTCCCCCTCTTGCTTTACCATCGGATAAAGCAGGGGCGCTGGGGCCAAAGTATGGCGCACGCGGGAGTTGCGACTACAACCGGTAGTGTGTGTCAGTCATCGTCGAGGCTGCCATGTACGGCGACGATATCGAGCGAGGCGTCCTGCGGCCGAATGGCGCGGAAGCTTTCGGCGACGCCGGCCTCGACGAGGCGGCGCTCGACGACGAGGAGCGTGTTCGGCGCGTGTTCCTCGGCGAGGCTCGCCATGAAGGCCAGTTCTTCCGCGGCTACGGGGCGGGCGGCGTCGAGGTCCGGCGCCCCCCATGCCGCCACGAAATGCGCGGCGAGCGCATCGATCTGCGCCTCGTACTCGGCCGGGGCGATCTGGGCGACGGCGACGACGGTGGCGCGCCCGAAGCTCTCGAGCCCCAGCCAGCCGTTGGAGAAGGCCTGGCGGGCCTTGCCGCTCGGCATCTCCGTGAGGTCCGAGAAGGCGAAGGCGCCGGAGATCGCCCACTCGTCGGGCTCGGCGGCGCGCTCGAAGATGTTGAGATCGCTCTCGTCGAAGCGGAGCGTGCGGGCGAGCTTCGTCGGCGTGTCGCTCATGTGCTCGCTCCGAGGAGTTCGGTGAGCGGGCGGAGCTGCGCCTGACCGTCGCTGCGCTTGAGGAGCTGGCCGCCCTGCTCGTCGATGCCCATGAAGATCGCTCCCTTTGCCGGGCCATCCTCAAGCGGCTCACCGATCTGCCAGGCGCGGCCGCGCCAATGCTCCTGCAGGCCGGCAAGGCCGCGTTCCTCGAACGTGTTGAGCCAGACGAGGGAGTGGCGGGACCAGCTCTCGAGGAGTGCGACGGGCGTGATCTCTCCACAGCCCTCGAGATGGAGGGCTGTCTCGTCGGGCGAGAGGGTATCGGAGGCGGGGAGGAAGGCGAGGTGAAAGCCTATGACCAGCCAATCCGGCTCGGCCGCCGGGTCATCGGTGCTGGCAGCGGCCTCGAAGGCCCCGGCGCGCCCGCCATTGATGCGCAGACCTGCCGGCCAGTCGTAAT
>JBCBHB010000697.1:0-1928 GCA_038526025.1 Pseudomonadota bacterium | reverse complement strand
CCGCTTTCGGGTTCGAAATCGGTGCCGTCGAAGCTGAGCGTCCGGTCGTGGTCGGTGAAGCCGAAACTCGCGCCGTCAGCCCGCGAAATCCGCCAACACCAGGCGAGCGTCGTCGTGCCCTCGTCGAGATGGGCTTGCAGGGCGGGATCGAGGGATTTCATCGGCGCAGTTCCAGAAGCGGAATGGTGGTGATCGAGCCGAGCCGCTCGAGGTCGAGCGTCACGTCGAGCGCGTCGGTATCGAAGCGGACCGGCACGTCGAATTCGAAGCCCGCGGTGATGGCGACGCCAGCACCCGGCGCAGCGCTGAAGGTGACGACGCCGGTGGCGGTGTCGACCGACCAGCCGGAGAGCTGCTCGACGCCCGCCAGCGCGATGCGCACGCTGCCCGCCACCGGCTTGGCGATGGCGCGCGTCCAGTATTGCGCGCCGGAGGCGTAGTGCTTCACCAGCTGGAAGGCGGTCGTCGTGCCGTCGCCGGTGCCGATCGACTGATCGGTGGGCGACGGCGTGCCCGAAGGCAGGCAGGACTTGTGGTCGCCCCAGTCCTTGAAACGGAAGCCATGCAGCCGTCCGTTCCGTGCCTCGAAGAAGGCGACGACGGCGGCAAGATCGTCCGCACGGCGGATGCCGTAGGCGACATCGTAGCGGCGGCGGGAATTCGCCCAGCTGGCGTTGCGCTCCTCGTCGCCTGACGCGAGCTCGACGATCTGCGTGCGCCGCTCCGGCCCGCCCCGCGCGCCCCTGCTGATGTTGTCGGGAAACCTGACCTCGTGGAACGCCATCACATACCCCTCCGCCCCATCGACACGGCGCGGGCGATGTCCGCCGCGACCTGCGTGCGGGACTGCCGGAAGCTCTCGGCATCGCGGGCCATGATGGTGACATTGACGCCGCCGCCCGCGCCGTAGCTCTGCACCTCACGCCGCGACAGCACCCGCTCGCCGCGCTGCAGGATCGCCGGGACTTCGTCGTGGCGAAGCCCGGCCATGCCGCCGCCATGCATGCGCGGCGCGGCGGCGAAGGCCATCGCCGGGACCATCCGCGACGGCCCAGCCGAGCCGACCATGCCGCCCGCATGCAGAACGTTGGCGAAGATGCTGCCCGCGCCGGAGAACACACCCGAGAGCGCATTTGCGATCGGCCCGAGGATGAAACGCCGCGCCGCCAGTTGGGCGAGATCGGCCAGCAGCGAGGTGACGAGATCGCGGAAGTTCAGTTTGCCGGTCTTCACGAACTGGCCCACCGCGTTCTCGGCCGACTGGAACGCGCCGACGAGGCTCTGGCCGATGTCGCCGCCGATGTCGCGGGCCTTGCTGGCGTAATCCGACAGCGCCGCCGTAACGGCCTGCCACCCGGTGACGGCGGCCACGGTCGCGGGCTCTGCCGCAGCGGCGGCAGTACCGGCCGCTGCGCCGGCACCCGTGGCGGCGCGTCCGGCATCGCCGAGCGCCGTCTCCAGCCGGTCGGCCGCGCCGGTGGCCTCGGTCAGCGCATCAGCACTGGCCTCGTCGGTGCCGCGCACGGCATCGCGCAGGGCCTGCCAGCTTTCCAGCGGCGCGCGGGCTCCTTCGGCGAGATCGCGCGCCGCGCCACGGTAGAGGTTCGCGGACTCGAGCGCGCGGTTCGCCGCCTCGGCCAGACCAAGGTCGGGCGCGCTCAGTGGGTTGTCCTCGAAGGCCCGGTCGAAGGCCGCCTGTGCCGCTGTGGTGGCAGCACTGGCCGCGCCCTCGAAGCGGTTCTGGATCTCGCCGAGGTCAAGGTCCGGCACCAGCGAGATGCGGCGCTCAGACCCGAGCGCTTCGAGCCCCTGGTTGATGCCGTCGATGAAGCCGTTGATGCGCGAGACCACGCCGTTCAGCATCGCCTCGACGCCGTCGACCAGGCTGTTGGCCGCCTGGAACGCCAGATCGCCGATGGCGGCGGGCA
>JBCBHB010000696.1:0-1930 GCA_038526025.1 Pseudomonadota bacterium | reverse complement strand
GCGCGCAGCGGCTGCAGAAGCGCTGACACAGGTCGAGGACGGGATGACGCTGGGCCTCGGCACCGGCTCCACAGCTGCGATTTTCGTGGATCTGCTGGCCGAGCGCATGAAGGCGGAGAGCCTGCGGCTGCTCTGTGTGCCCACCTCGCTGGCGACCGCGGCTCAGGCCAGCGCGCTCGACATTCCCCTGACCACGCTGGACGATGTGGCGGAGCTCGACCTCACCATCGATGGGGCGGATGAGGCGGATGCGGCGCTCACGCTCATCAAAGGGGGCGGCGGGGCGCTCTTGCGCGAGAAGATCGTGGCCGGCGCCTCCCGGCGCATGGTGGTGATCGCGGACGATACGAAGAAGGTGGAGACACTCGGCGCCTTCCCCCTGCCCGTCGAGATCGTGCGCTTCGGCGCGCCGGCAACCGTTGCGCGGATCGAGGGCGTGTTGCGGAAGGCGGATGTCGGCGCTCAGCGGCTCACCCACCGCCAGGGATCGAACGGACGCTACATCACCGATGAGGGCCACGAGATCGTGGACCTGCATCTGGGCCGCATCGGCGATGCGCAGGCGCTCTCGACGGCGCTGCTCGAGGTGCCGGGCGTGGTGGAGACGGGGCTCTTCATCGGCATGGCCGAGCGGCTGATTCTGGGCCGTGCAGACGGCGGTGCGCACACGGTCATGCCATTGAGTGGCTGAGCGAAACCCAGAGGCTTCACATTACGGAAATCCGGCCTTGCGGGGGCTCACGCTTTTCGCCGGGGCGCCCTAGGTTGACCGCCGCGGCAACAGCGGGAGGACGCCATGAGCTTCGACTATGATCTCTTCGTCATCGGCGGAGGCTCGGGCGGCGTTCGGGCCGCGCGCCTCACCGCGGCCTCGGGCTTCAAGGTGGGCGTGGCGGAGGAACACCGCTTCGGCGGCACCTGTGTCATCCGCGGCTGTGTGCCGAAAAAGCTGCTGGTCTACGCCTCCACCTATGCAGAGCACTTCGAGGATGCGGAGGGCTTCGGCTGGACCGTGGGCGAACGCAGCCATGACTGGTCGAAGCTCCGCTCGGCGAAGGAGCAGGAGATCACGCGGCTCGAAGGGCTCTACGAGAAGAACGTGGAGCGCCATGGCGGGGATACGTTCCATCTCCGCGCGAAGGTGGTGGACCCGCATACGGTGATGCTGGCGGATGGCAGGCAGTTCAGCGCGAAGCACATCCTCGTCGCCACCGGCGGCGCGCCGCATATGCCAGACTTTCCGGGCAACGAGCACGCGGTGACGTCGAACGAGATCTTCGACCTGCCGTCGTTCCCCAAGCGCATCCTCATCCTCGGCGGCGGCTACATCGCGGCGGAGTTCGCGGGCATCATGAACGGCCTCGGTGCGGAGACGACGCTCGCCTATCGCGGGGCGCGCATCTTGCGCACCTTCGACCATGACGCCTCGGACCTCGTGATGGAGGAGATGGTCAAGAAGGGCATCGATCTGCGCCTCAACGCGAATATCGAGAGCATCGAGAAGACGAATGAGGGCCTTGTCGCCAAGCTCTCGGACGGCACGAGCGTGACGGCGGACGCGGTGCTTGCGGCGTTGGGTCGGAAGCCGAGCACGGCGGGCCTTGGCCTCGAGGAGATCGGAGTGGAGCTGCGCAAGAACGGCGCCATTGCGGTGGACGAGTACAGCCAGACCACCGTGCCCTCGATCTACGCCGTGGGCGACGTGACGAGCCGGCTCGACCTCACGCCTGTGGCGATCCGCGAAGGCGTGGCGTTCCACGAGACGGTGTTCAAGGGCAACCCAACAAAGCCGGACCATGCGCTGGTGGCCACCGCGATCTTCACGCAGCCGGAGGTCGGCACCATCGGCCTTTCGGAGGAAGCGGCGCGGGCCGAGGGTTTCGATGTCGAGATCTACCGCTCCCGCTTCCGCCCGATGGTCCACACGCTT
>JBCBHB010000695.1:0-1930 GCA_038526025.1 Pseudomonadota bacterium | reverse complement strand
GCCGGCGGGAGATGACGATGCGCGCGTCGAGCGCCACGGCGCCCCGGTCGTCCGCCAGCAGCGGGTTGATGTCGAGCTCCGTGATCATCGGCAGCGCCCGCGCCATCTCGCCCAGGCGCACGAGCACAGCGGCAATGGCATCGAGATCCGCTGCAGGGCGCGTGCGATAGCCTGCGAGAAGGCGCGAGACATCGGTGCGCCCGATCAGCCGCCGCGCGAGCGCCATGTCGAGCGGCGGCAGCGCCATGGCGATGTCATCGGCGGCGTCGACTGCCAGCCCGCCCGCCCCGAAGAGCAAGGCCGGCCCGAACACCGGGTCGTCCGAAATCCCGCAGATGAGCTCATGGGCTGCCGGGCGCCGCAGCGTCTCCTGCACGCTCAGCCCCGAGATATGCGCATCCGGCGCCCGCCAGGCGAGGTCCGCGAGCATCCGCGCCGCCGCCTCCGCCACCGCTGCAGGGCTGTCGAGATCGAGGATCACGCCGCCCACATCGGACTTGTGGACGAGATCGTCGGACAGCGCCTTCAGCGCGAAACGGCGCACCCCCTCCCGCCCCAATGCCTCCGCTACAGCCTGCGCCGCACCCGGCCGCGGCTCGGCGCTAGATGTGCGCACGGTCGGGATGCCTGCCGCCACGAGCACCGCCTTCGCTTCCGCCTCGTTCAGCCGGCGCGACCCGCGGGCCGCCGCCCCGGCGATGATCGCGCGCGCCCGATCCCAATCCGCCTTGGGCCCGGCGGGGGCTGCCGGCGGGATGCTCGTGATCTCCTCCAGGAGCCGCGCCCGGGCGAGGAGATAGCCGAAGCCCCGCACCGCTTCCGTGGGCGTCGAGAAGCAGGGGATGTCGGCGTTCTCCAGCATGGCCTGCGCCTCGGCTCCCGGGCCGCCCACCCGATCGTCCCCCAGCCAGCAGGCGAACACGGGCTTGGGCCGGAAGCTCTTCTTGCGCGCCGCCGCCACGGCGGAGACAAGCCCCTCCGCGCCGGCCCGGCTGTCGGCCAGCGCGCTAGGGCAGTTGATCACCACCGCCGCGTCCACGCCCGGGTCGTCGAGCACCGCTTCCACGCTCAGCCGGTACCGCGCCGCATCCGCCGCGGCGTCGATATCCACGGGGTTCGCAATGCTGGCCCAGGAGGGCAGGGCCTCGCTCAGCGCCGCACGGGTCTGGCCGGTCAGTCCCGCCATCTGCCCGCCGATCTCGCCCACAGCATCGGCCGCGATCACGCCAGCCCCGCCGCCATTCGTCACGATTCCGATCCTGCCGCCCAGCACCTGGCCCGCCCGCAGGCGCAGATGGTCGAGCGCCTCGGCCGCGTCGAAGAGGTGCTCGATCGTGTCGATCCGCAGAATGCCCGCTCGCGCCAGCGCCGCGTCGAACAGCGCATCCGTCCCCGCCAGCGCTCCCGAATGCGAGCTTGCGGCCGCCGCGCCCTCCTGCCGCCGCCCGCCCTTCAGCGCGATCACCGGTTTCACGCGTGCGGCCGCCCGGGCCGCCGGCATGAAGGACTGCGCGTCCTCGATCCCCTCGAGATAGAGCAGGATCGCCCGGCTCTCCCGGTCCGTCGCCAGATGGTCGAGTAAATCCGCGATCGACACATCGGCCTGGTCGCCCACCGAGACCACATGGCTGAAGCCGATCCCGCGCGATGCCGCCCAGGCAACCACCCCGCCGATAATCGAGCCCGATTGGCTGAGGAAGGCGAGGCGGCCCGAGAGCGGGGCGAACGGCGCGGTGCTCGCCGCCAGCATCCGCGGCGGCCGCATCAGCCCGCTCGAATGCGGGCCGATAAAGCGCAGCCCATGCCGCCGCGCCGCCTGCAGCATCTCGCTCCATAGCGGCCCGTCGCGCTCGATACCCGGGGTCAGCAGCAAGGCGGCCCGGCAGCCCCGTGCGCCGGCGGCGTCGATCACCGCGGGCACCGTACGCCG
>JBCBHB010000694.1:0-1933 GCA_038526025.1 Pseudomonadota bacterium | reverse complement strand
AAGATGATGCGCCACTGGCGCGAACGCGAGTTCGAGAAAGGGCTTTCCCCTTCCGCCGCGCGGCGGGGCCTGGCGCTCTGGCGCTGGCTCGGAGAGCGACCGATGCTCTATGCGCTGGCCACCTGGTTCTCCGCCCGCGGCCTCCGCTTCTGGGCCGCCGGCAGCCCGCGTCTCAGCCACATGCCGCTCGGCGAAGGCTGGACCAGGCATCGGGATTTTCCGCGGCCCGAGGGCGGCACCTTCCAGGCGCAGTGGACGGGCCCCCGCACGCATCCCGGAGCCGACCGATGAGCGCCCGCGCCCGCATCCTCGAGCGCATCCGCCGCCAAACCGGCGATGGCGATGGGGCCGCGCGTGGGGCCCGGCTCAAGGCTCCGCAACAGCACGGCCCCGTACCCGCCCAGGCAACCCGGCAAGGCCCTGAACGCACTCAGCAATTCATCGAGAAGGCGCTGGCGGCGGACGCAACGGTGACCCGCATCGACAGCCCCGCCGCCCTGCCCCGCGCCCTGGCCGAGGAGCTGCGCGGCCGCAACCTCCCCGCCACCGTCCGCCTCGGCGCCGACCCCGTGCTGGGTGAGGCGCTTGCCGCAGACCCCGCGGGCCTCGAGATCAGCCACGGCCCCGGCCGGCCTGTCGAGCCCGTCACCCTCTCGCGCGCCACCCTTGGCTCAGCCGAAACCGGCACGCTGCTTCTGGCCAGCGGGCCGGACAACCCCGTTACCCTCACCTTCCTTGGCGAGACGCATTTCGTCCTGCTGCGCGAGGCCGATCTCTGTGCGGGGTTCGAAGAGCTCTGGGCCCGCTTCCGCGACACAGGGCTGGACCCGCGAACGGTCAACCTCGTCACGGGACCGTCCCGCTCCGGCGATATCGGGCAGACCCTGCAGCTCGGCGCGCACGGCCCCATCGCGCTGCATATTTTCCTGAGCGCGGACTGACGCCGACTCGACCGGCCGGATCCGCGGAAGAGCAGTTGGGCCCTACAGTCCCAACTTCCGGGCGCGCTTCGGGGCTGCCCTGATCCGCCCGCGAGCCCGCACAGCGCGCTCGTCGGTCACCCGAACAAGGCGCCGCAACGATCCTCAGATACCGTTCTCAACGCCCCCGTTCGGCGCTTACTGGCGCCGAACGCGCGCGCAACAGTGCATGCATTGCGTTAACTATTTGTGCAACAAGCCTGTTACACAGGCATCGCCAACGCGGCTCGCTCGCTGATTCCACCAGAAATCAGCACTTCGGCGGTCAAAACCACAAGACCACCCCACCGTTCACCGCACGAGCCCACCCTGGCACCCACAAGAAATTTGTTAACGCAGACAAGACGCACCGTTATGGGACTCTTGGCAACATGGGTATGGTACCGCTAACATAACTTAGGATACATACGGAAAGGGTGTTGACTATGCGTTCAATAGGACGCTGTAGTGTATACACGAATGAGACGAGGCGAATGATACGTACCCTCACGCGGTACGGGAATGCCTCCGTGTTTCTTGGGGGAGGCGCGTTTGGAACTCGATCAGATCAGGTTGTTTGCCGAGGTTGCACGGCAGGGGAGCTTCGCTGCTGCGGCGCGGACTCACGGACTTGACCCGTCCTCGGTTTCAAGGGCCATCGCCTCGTTGGAGGACGGGCTAGGCGTCCGCCTCTTTCAGCGCTCCACACGGCGGGTCTCACTGACCGAGGCGGGCTCGACCTTCCTGCGCCTTGCGGAACCGGCACTCGATGAGCTTGACCGGGCGCGCGACGCCGCCCGTTCGCTCACCTCGGGCCCCAACGGCGTGGTGCGGATCACTACCTCCCTCGCCTTCGGCACCGCCATCCTGACCCCGGCCCTGAAGGACCTGAAGCGTCAGCATCCCCATCTGTCCGTCGAGCTTGTGATGTCGGACGATGTCATCGACCTGATCGCCGAGAAGGTCGATCTCGC
>JBCBHB010000693.1:0-1936 GCA_038526025.1 Pseudomonadota bacterium | reverse complement strand
GCGCGATCATATGCTGCCCTCAATGTATGCATTGTGGGCCTACACCCCGCGCGCAGGATGATGGGTGCAGCGGACGCACCGGTGGTTCTATACCTGCACGGGCTCGGTATTGCGGGATGGTGTTGGGAGCCGGTTGCCGAGGCGTTGCCGGACTTCGCGGCGCTGATGCCGGACTTTCCCGGGCATGGCGGCAGCGCGTCGGTCCCCTGGGTGTCGATCGCCGACACGGCGGCCAGCATGGGGGCGCTCGTCGATACGCTGCCGGTCGACCGGCCCGTGCACGTGACCGGACATTCGCTGGGTGCCTATGTGGGCGCGGTTCTCATCGCGTCGCGCCCGCAGCGTTTCAGGAGCGCCGTTCTCTCGGGCTTCCATGTCGGCGAGATCGGCTCGAAGGTCCTCCTCAAGCTCGCCTATGCCGCCAATGGTCTCGTGTTCCGCGTTCCCCCGCTGCTACGTCGCTTCGCGCGCATGTTCGGGGAAGGCGCGGCGGCGCAGCGCTTCATCGAAGGGGCGCGGCTGATCGGGGCTGGGACCATCCGGCGGGCGGGCATGCAGGTGGTCGACTTCCAGTCCCCCTTCGGCCCGGGCGGGTTGCGGATCCCCACCCTCGCAATCGCCGCCGATGGTGAGCCCGGCGCGATCCGGACCACGCCCGCAGCCCTCGAGCGCGAGTTCGACAGCGTTCGTGGGGTGTTGCTCGAGGGTCGCGACCACCTCTGGCCCATCAAGGAGCCGGCGCTCTATGCCGATCTGCTCGGCACCCACATCCGCGCCCATCCCTGAGCGTCGGTTCCCATCGTGAGGCTTTTCCCGACCGGTGCGCATCCGGCGAAGAAGCGGTAGCCGCGGCGCGCCCTCCGGCTCCGCATGGTGCCGCCTAGAACGCCTTGAAGGTGAGGGTGGTGAGGGTGCGCTCGATATCGGGAATGTCGAGGAGGCGGTCGTTCAGCCATTTGCCGATGTCTTCGTCGGCGGGGATATAGATCTTGGCGAGCAGGTCCCAGTCGCCGCTGGTCGAATAGAGCTCGCTGACGATCTCCCGATCCCAGATCGCGTCGGCCACGCTGTAGGTGGTGCCGGGGCGGCAGCGGAGTTGGACGAAGATGCACTGCATTGGGGCCTCTCGGTCGGCTTCTGGGTGCGTCAGGCGCCGAGGAAGGCGCGGGTGATCGGGCTCTCCGGGTCCTCGAGGGGCTCGATCACGTCGAAATGGTTGAGGCCCGGGTCGATCACCAGCCGTGTCTCTGAGCCGAGGCCCAGCCACATATTGGCGATGAGCGCTGACTGGCGAATGAACTCCGGCCGTTCGTCGCCGCCGACCCAGGCGGTGAGGCGCAGGTCGCTGCGCGGGGTGCTCAAGGCGGGGCTCTCGGCCACGGCCGTCGCGGCGTCGAGGCGAAGATCGTCGTTCTTGTCCGTCAGCAGCAGCGGCCGAAGGTCGTGCAAGCCGCTGATCGTCAGGATATGGGCGATGCGTGCTGCGATCGGTGCGGATAGGGGACCGTCCGCAACGCCCATGCGGCTGACGAGATGCCCGCCGGCCGAGTGACCCGCGAGCAGGATAGGGCCCTGGATCCGGCTCGCGGCGAGGGTGGTCGCAGCGGCAACATCCGCGGTGATCTCAGGCACATGGACCGTGGGCGCGAGGCGGTAGGAGGGCACGGCAACCGCGTAGCCTGCGGCCCGCACGCCCTGCGCCATGTGTCCGAAGCTCTCCCGCCCGAAGGCGCGCCAGTAGCCGCCATGCACGAAGACTGCGAGGCCCCTGGCGGTCGTTTCGGGCAGGTAGAGGTCGAGCCGTTGGCGCGGATCTGCACCATAGGCGATGTCGAGCGTTCCCGCGCCGCTTTCGGCGAGCGCGGCCCTTGCGCCGGCGCCACCCGCCGCCCAGCTTTCGATGAAGCGCTCGAAGCCCGGCACATGGCCACGGTTT
>JBCBHB010000692.1:0-1939 GCA_038526025.1 Pseudomonadota bacterium | reverse complement strand
CGCCGCCAAAGCCGGCGGGGCCGATGCGGTGAGCCTCATCAACACGGTTTCATCGATCACCAGCGTCGACCTCGACAACATGAGCCCCGAGCCCTCGATCGACGGCAAGGGCAGCCATGGCGGCTATTGCGGCCCGGCCGTGAAGCCCATCGCACTCAACATGGTGGCGGAGATCGCGCGCGACCCGGAGACAGCGGGCCTGCCCATCTCCGGCATCGGCGGCATCACCACCTGGCGCGACGCGGCCGAGTTCATGGCCCTGGGCGCAGGCAGCGTGCAGGTCTGCACGGCGGCGATGACCTACGGCTTCAAGATCGTCGAGGAGATGAACGCCGGCCTCGCCGCGTGGATGGACGAGAAGGGCCATGCCGATCTCGAGGCTTTCCGCGGCCGCGCGGTGCCGAACGTGACCGACTGGCAGCACCTCAACCTCAACTACGTGACGAAAGCGCGGATCGACCAGGACCTCTGCATCAAATGCGGTCGCTGCTTCGCCGCCTGCGAGGACACCTCGCACCAGGCGATTGCCATGAAGCCAGGGCGGGTCTTCGAGGTGATCGACGAGGAGTGCGTGGCCTGCAATCTCTGCGTGAATGTCTGCCCGGTGGAGAACTGCATCACGATGGAGCGCCTGCCCGCCGGGGCGGTGGATCCGCGCACGGGTCGGACGGTCGAGGACGACCATGCCGACTGGACGACCCACCCGAACAATCCGGGCCGGGTCGCCGCCGAGTAGTCTCGCTTGCAGCCCCGCACAGGCGGCGCGCCGCTTAGAACGCGACCGCGCCGATATTGTTGATGATCACGGTCTGCAGCGCGAAGATGGCGAAGAGCACGACCATCGGGGAAAGGTCGATCCCGCCCATATCCGGCAGAATGCCGCGGATCGGCCGGTAGAGCGGCTCGGTCAGGGTGTTGAGCCCGCCCCAGACCTGGCGGACAAAGGGCTGGTGGACATTGAGCACGTTGAAGGCGATGAGCCAGCTCAGGATCGCCTGGATGATGATCACCCAGAAGGCGATGTCGAGCAGGGCCAGCAGGATGGTCAGCAGCGACGCCATGAGAACTCCCAAACAGTGTGGGCGATGCCCGGAGGGGCGCTGAGGCGGCCAGCCGCGCCCGGTTCGCGCTGAGGTAACGGTGCCGGCCCGATGCTTCAACCCGGGCCGCCATCCGAACCGGTGCCGAACCATTGACAGCCGCCGCGCCCCGGCATACTCCCCGCCGCACCGGGGCCGTAGCTCAGTTGGGAGAGCGCTGCAATCGCACTGCAGAGGTCAGGGGTTCGACTCCCCTCGGCTCCACCACCCCTCACTTCCGACCCCTGAACACCCCCTAACATACTGAACGGTAACGATGTTTTCGGGGTTCTAGGTCCTCCTTCTCGGCAGTAGGCGAGAGGCTCGGAAAACCCCAGCCTGAGGACCAGTCTGCGCAGCTCCGGGCGGCCGGAAGCCCAGACTTTCCAAGGGCTTGAGAAGAACTGGAGCGCGGGTTCTAGATTCTCGGCGGGTGTCCCCTTCGGCACGCCCACCTTGGCCAGCTGATCCTCCATTCTGAGCTTGTCGGTCTCCAGCCTTTCGATGCGCCGCTCATAGGCGCGGACAGCGGTCGTGCTGGCGGCATCGGCGATGGTGTCGAGGAAGCCGTCGATCTGCTTCTCGATACTGGCGATCTCGCGGCGGAGCGTGGTTCGCATCTCCGTCACCTGCGTACGGCGCAGCTCCCAGGCATGCAGGAACATCTCGCGGACGAGGGTGAGCAGGCCCTGTGTGGGCCGCATGTCCTTCAGCACCTCCTCGAAGTCGCCTTCGAGCTTGTCGCGCCGGATGGACTTGCCGTAGCTCGCGCAGCCTTTCGTGTGGCAGCAGTAGTAGGCGAAGAGCCCGCCCGGAAAGACCTCGGCGATCTCTTCGCCCTCCGCGGCTTCGTCACCTGC
>JBCBHB010000691.1:0-1943 GCA_038526025.1 Pseudomonadota bacterium | reverse complement strand
GCTCAACAGGATCGCCATGCGCTGGCGGGCGGGCAGGCGCAAGAGCGCGCGGCGCGCCGCCGCCAGTTGGCTCCGCCCGGCCAGCTGCGCCTCGGCCCCCGGCGCGGGGTCTGCGAGCATGTCCTCGCCCCCTGCCGCCTCCAGGCCCACAAACTGGCGGAAGGCGCTCCGCCGCCGACGGTCCACGCACAGATTGACCGTGATGCGGTAGAGCCAGGTGGAGACGGCGGCCTTCGCAGGGTCGTAGCGCGCCGCATGGCGCCAGGCCCTCAGGAACGCATCCTGCACGATCTCCTCCGCCTCCTCCTCGCTGCCGAGATAGCGCGCGGCCACGCCTCTCAGCCCACGCGCATGACGCTCCATCAGCGCGGCCATCGCCGACCGGTCCCCGGCAGCGATGGCCGCCATGAGCCGTGCCCCGTCCTCGCGCGCATCGCTGCCGCTCACCTGCCATCCTCGATCGGCCCGGCCATCGCCGCGCCTCGTTCTACCAGCGGCGGATGCGCCGTGCCCGATTGTAGCGCCAGGTCGGCCGTGCCCGCGTCACGGTTTGCCCGTCCGGCCCGGTGAGCGTATTGACCGAACGGCCGCGATACAGGCCATAGCGGGACTGCCGCGTGCCCGTCGCGGTTCGACCATCGGCGGATGTGACGCTGTAGTCACGGGTGCAGTTGAGCCCGCCGCCGCGCGCGCAGTTCACCGTGGCGCTGGTCGAGCCGCCATTGGTCCCGCTCCGGTTCACGCTGTAGGTGCCGCTCTCCTGGTCGAAGCTGCGCGTTGCGCTGCCCTTTGGGCCGGAGCTTGTCCAGGTCTCGGCCTTGCTCATCGGCACCGCGGCGGCCACGAGCGCGGCGAAGCCGAGAGCGATTGCGAGCGTGCTCGCAACCTCTCGCCGCCCTGCGCTTCTCACTGCCGGAGCCCCATGAAACGGTTGCGCATCATACCGATCTCCGCGGCGCTGACGCTTCCGTCGCCGTTCCGGTCGGCCAGGTCGAACATGCCGCCCGCCGCCTCGAACTCTGCCTTGCTCACGCCACCATCACCGTCGGTGTCGAGGCGCTGGGAGCGCAGCAGGATCATGCTGTCGGCCATCCGGGCCATCGCAGCGATCCGGTCGCGGACCAGCTGGATCTCGCCGGCATCCACCACACCGTCGCCGTTCCGGTCGAAACGCTCGAACATCCGCTCGCGCCCTGCGGCCGCTTCCTCGCGGCTGATCGCCTGGTCGCCATCGGTGTCGAGGCGGGAGAGCGCGGCCGCAACGCCGGGCTCCTGAGCCTGCAAAGGCCCGGGCAGCATCAGGATGACGGCGAGGCTTGCGCTGAGGGCAGTGCACAGAGTGGTCTTCATCGGATCCTCTCGGGATTTCTCCGAGCCCTGTGTGGCTCGTTCCCGATACGGCAGCGCCGGGCCCCGCCCTACGCGGCCCGGCGCATTTTCTGCAGAACGATGACAGTGCGATCAGCCCGCGGAGGGCTTTGACTTCGGCAGATCGTCCGACGTTCCCCACTCCGCCCAGGAGCGGTGATAGGTCCGCACGCTCGGATGGCCGAGGACCCGCAGCGCCACGTAGCTGTGCGAGGAGGCCAGGCCGTTCTGGCAGTGGACCACCACATCGTCGTCCCAGCGGATGCCCTCGGCCTCGTACATCGCCCGCAGCTCACCGGCCGGGCGCATCATGCCGTCCTCCGCCAGGTTCCGCTTCCACGGGATGCTGATGGCCCAGGGAATGTGCCCCTTCGCGAACAGCTTCTCCGGGCGCACGTCGATCACGCGCACCGCCGCATCGTCCCGCCGTTCCATGATCCAGTCGGCCGAGGCGAAGCGGCGGGGGCTGAGCGCCGGGGCGAAGCGCCTGGGCGTGGGCTGCGCCGCGTCCCCTGCGGCATGCGCTCCGCCCGCCGCGGTCCAGGCCGCGAGGCCCCCGTTCAGCATCCGCACCT
>JBCBHB010000690.1:0-1948 GCA_038526025.1 Pseudomonadota bacterium | reverse complement strand
CTTGCGATCGCGTCTTGTCTCCACGCCCTTCGCCAGACCCGGACGCTGAGGGATGCTGCGACGCGTTTGGGGAAGGGCGACTATGGCGTGGACGCGATCGCAAGCGCCCCAATGGCGGCGACGACGATCAACCCGGCGATACCGAAGGCGACAAGGAGGCCGCGCAGCGCACCGTAGGCCTCGCTCCGGTCGATCTTGGCCACCACGATCCAGTCGACGCCCGCGACATGCCGGGCAGCGGCGAAGCTGACCTTGCCGCGGTAGTCCTCGAAGAGGCCAACATCGCCGGTCGAGACGATGTCGAGCAACGCCGCGGCCGCAGCTTGGCTGCCGCCCGATGCGCCGTCGCGCTGAAAGCGGGTCGGTGTGATGTGGCGCACGGCCTCGTCACCTTCGACACGGACGATCATCGTCTCGCCCGTGTCCCCCAGCCCCGCATAGTCGCGCGTGACCGCGAACACGCCCTCCATGTTGAAGAGCATCACGATGAAGCCAACCACACGCCCCTTGCCGACGGGCAAGGCCACGCCCGCCGCAGAGCCGAACATCGTCTTGCGCGCGCCGAGATCCGTCACCTGTCGGACACGCCGGAACGCGATCGCGTCGAGCCAGGCTGCGACATCGACCCCGTATTGCTCGCTCTTGAACAGGGGCCGGCCTCGCCGATCGAGCGCCACGACGGCCACGACCTCCTGCTGGTGCGCCGCGGCGGCTTCCTTGAGCACCATCGGCGGATCTTCCGCGCTCGAGCCCCGGGCGGCACGCCGGATCCACTGCTCGACCGCCCCATCCCCCGCTATCGCCTCCGCCCGCCTGTGCCAGAAGTCGTGCCGCTGAACCACGGCATCGCGCCGCGCCGTTGCTGCGGCGGCGAGCGTTGCGGCAACCGAGGTTTCGAGCGAAGCGTCCGCAAAGCGATAGGACAACACGGCGAAGACGGACGCCGTAACCACAACGGCCGCCAACGGCACGCCGATCATCACGAGCTTCAACGGCACCTGCATCGTGACTCTGCTCTCCTAGGTTGCGGCGCTCGTCGACGGCATGCAACTAGGCGTGAGACGAATTACGATTCCATAAACTTGAAAATCATTACGATCTATTTGGGACGGCAGCTAACTCTTCGAAAAGCTTACAATGCCTTGCGTAGATCAGACTTCAGCAAACCCCATTTGTTCAAGAACTACCACCTCATGAATCTGGAACAGGGCGCAGATGTGGCGCAAGGCGGATGCGCTCGGCTGAACACCCTGCCCCGCGAGCAGACCCCTAGAAGCGTTCGGCTCTCAGGACCTCGCAATCGCTTACGGTCACGACACCGATATGGCGCTCGACGACACCGAAGACCGCATCCAGCAACGCGTCGAGGCGATCCGGGCGGATGATGCAGACCACCTGCACCATGCCCCCGGCCGTGCCGATGCTCTCGTCGGAACTCCATGGGCCCGAGCGGCCGGTGCCACCGATGACCGGCAGGATGGAGTAGCCCGTCACCCCCGCCTCGTCGAGCGCCTCGGTCAGCCGTCGGCGTACCGGCTTCTCGATGATGATTGCGACGCGTTTGGCCTGGTGGGTCTGCATGGCGTCAAGCTCCGGTAAGCGCTTCGGCAATCGCCAGATAGATCGGCAACCCGAGGGTGAGGTTGAAAGGGAAGGTAATCCCGAGCGAAAGCGTGAGGTAGATGCCCGGATCAGCTTCGGGCACCGCCACACGCATCGCCGCCGGCACGGCGATGTAGGACGCGGACGCTGCGAGGATCATGAGCAGCAGCACCCCGCCTGTCGAAAGTCCGAGAAGCATGGCCGCCGAGGCGCCCAGAACCGCGCCGATCACCGGCATCGCAACGCCGAAGGCCAGCAGGCCGGGCGTGATGAGCCCCCGGCTGTTGCGCAACCCGCGACCGGCGACCAGGCCCATGTCGAGCAAGAACAGGCAGAGCGCCCCCTT
>JBCBHB010000689.1:0-1948 GCA_038526025.1 Pseudomonadota bacterium | reverse complement strand
CCCGCGGACGCCGCTGAGGCGGCACAGTTCCTTCTGCTTCTCTCCGGGCGACGGCACAGGGTCTGCACCGCGATCTGCCTCTCTGGCCCCGGTTTCCGCCGCCTGCGCCTTGTCGAGACACGGGTCGCGATGAAGCGCCTCTCCGACGAAGAGCTTTCCGCCTATCTCCGATCTGGCGAGTGGCAGGGCAAAGCTGGCGGCTACGCGATCCAGGGCCTCGGCGCGGCGCTCATCCCGTCGATCCAGGGCAGCTACACGAACGTTGTCGGCCTTCCCCTGGTCGAGACCGCCAATCTCCTCCGCGGTGCCGGCTATCCGGTCACGCTCGACGGCACGCCCGCATGAAGGGCCGCCTGATCGCTCTCGGCCATGCGCCTTCCGGCGTGCGCGCCGCCGCGCTGATCGTGGACGGCGTATTGGAAGACTACCTCGAAGACGCACCCGATGGCGACGACACGCCGCCCGTGGGCGAGATCCTGCCGGCCCGCATCCTGCGCACGGGCGGCAAGAACGCGGGCCTCGGGCCGGGTGGCGCCTTCGTGTCGCTGCCGGATGGTGGCCAGGGGTTCCTGCGCGACGGTGCCGGCCTGCAACAGGGCCGCAGCCTCTTGGTGCAGGTCGCCGGCTATGCGGAGCCGGGAAAGGCCCCACCCGTCACCCGTCGGCTCAGCTACAAATGCCCGCTCCTCGTCCACACCCCCGGCGCGCCGGGTCTCAACGTCTCCCGCCAGATCCGGAGCGAGGACGAGCGTACGCGGCTGGAGGACGCTCTGCGCACAGCGGCCGAGCCCTTCTTCCAGGCGAGCCCACCCGCAACGGGCGAAGACAGCCCCGCCGCCCGCCGGCACGCGCTGATGGCGCGCTATGGCGAAATGCTCGAGGACGGGGGGATCATCGTGCGCTCCGCCGCCGAGCATGCATCGCCAGAGGCACTCGCCATGGCGCTTCAGTCGCTTCTCGAACGGAGGGACACCCTCGAGCGCATGCTGCCCGCCGGCGAAGCCCCCCCACGCGCCGAAACCGCCCATGCCATCGCCCTTCGCGAATGGTGCGTGCCCGCCCCAGCCGCGATCATCGCCGGGGATGCGGCAACCTTCGACTGGGCCGAAGCGACTGCCCCGCCCCCGCTTCTCCCCCGCCTCAGCCAGGAGAACGGTGCGGATTTCGACCGGCTCGGCGTGCTCGATGCGCTCGACGACCTCACCTCCCGCAGCGTCGCACTCCCGTCCGGCGGGAGCCTGGTGATCGAGGCGACCACGGCGCTCACGGCGGTCGATGTGAACACGGGCGGCGATTTCTCACCTGCCGCGGGGCTCAAGGCAAACATCGAGGCAGCACGCAGCCTGCCCCGCCAGCTCCGCCTCCGCGGCCTTGGCGGCCAGGTGGTGGTGGACTTCGCTCCCATGCCGAAAAAGGATCGCCGCACGGTCGAGAGCGCCATCAAGGCCGCGTTCAAGCGGGACCCGATCGACACCACGGCACACGGATTCACGACCATGGGCCTCTACGAGCTACAGCGTAAGCGCGAACGCCGGCCCCTGCACGAACGCCGCTAGACGCCAGCGCGTCACTGCGTCCCGGGGGCCGCCCCTAAGGGCACCCTCAGCGGCGGGCTGGCGGGTGGGCGGCCCCGATGCCGCGCCCCAAGGGGCGTGGCGAGGACAGGCCGGGCACCCGTCAGCGCGCCGGTTGGGTTTCGGGCACCACCCGCCGCGGCCGGGGGTTTGCCAGCCAGCGCAGATCCTCCACCACGATGTAGAGGCACGGGATCAGGAAGAGCACGATCGCGGTCGCGAAGACGATCCCGTAGCCGAGGCTCACGGCCATGGGCACAAGAAACTTCGCCTGCGCCGAGGTCTCGAAGATCATCGGCGCGAGGCCACCGAACGTGGTCAGCGTGGTGAGCAGGATCGGCCGGAAGCGCCGGGTGCCCGCCAGCATCATCGCC
>JBCBHB010000688.1:0-1953 GCA_038526025.1 Pseudomonadota bacterium | reverse complement strand
GACGGCGCGCTCGGTTCGGTCGCCGCTGGCGGCGGGGGTAGCATCGGAGGCGGCGGTGGCGGTCATGAGCCCTCTGGTGTTCGTCGCCTCGCGGCGCGGTTTCTCCCTCGCAACCTAGCGGCTCCGGCGGCGATGGCCACGGGGATCAGACCGCCCGGCGCGCGACCGCGGGCGTGTCGTCCGGCGGGGCGGTGAGCTCGTGGTCGCCATGAAGACCCTGGGGCACCCAGTGCAAGCCGCGATGGTCGAGATGGGCGGTCAACCCTTCTCGGGCACCCGCGAAGCCGTCCGCCACCTTCAGCACGTCCTCGGCCTCGACCAGGAGAACGCGGGTATCCTCCAATGCCCGGGCCGTCGCGCTTCGCCGGGTCTCGCCGGTGAGGAGGCGGGCGCCGAAGAGCTCGCCGGGCCCGACGACGCGCCGTTGCCGCTCGCCGGTCTCAGGATCCGGCCGCAGCATCTCCACTGCGCCGGAGATGACGGAGTAGACGCCGTCCGCCCGGTTCCCCTCCTCGAAGATCCGGTCCCCCGCGCGGTAGAGCACGTAGCGGGTGGACGGCGGCTTCGCGGTCGCGACCTGCACGATCGTGCGCGGGGTGAGGGCGTCCATCGTCCAGTTCAGGAGAACGCCGATGCGTGTGGAGAAGCCGGGCAGGAAGGCGACGTAGTAGGCGCGCCAGAGGAGCCAGGCGGGAAAGCCCGTGATCTTGATGCCGAAGACCTCCGCCACCCCGCGCTTTGCGCCGAGAGAGGCGAGCGCGCCCTTCGAGGTGTAGGCGAAGGGGGCGAGCGGCTTGCCCCCGATCGCGGCAGCGATGTTGGCCGCGAGATGGCGCGCCTCGCGCACGGCGAACTGCGCGGTCGGGGGCGCGAAGTCGGTCCGCTCGCTCGCGCCGTCCTTCATCGGGATCAGCGCGCAGTCGCCGAGGGACCAGACGTTGGCGTGGCCCTTGGCGGCCAGGGTGCGCTCGACCGCGATGCGCCCGCCTGCGAGCTCCAGCGGCATCTCCCGCACCACGGCGGAGGGGGCGCTGCCGATGGTGGCGACGATGGTGCGCGTGCCGATCACCTCGCCGCTGCTGGTGGTCAGCGAGGTGCCGGTGGCGGAGGCGACGCCGGTGCCGAGCTTGAGTTCGATCCCACGCTCCGCGAGCTTCTTGGCGGCATAGGCGCCGAGGGAGGGCGGCAGTTCGGGCAGGACCTTCTCGAGATACTCGACGACGATCACGCGCACCTCGGACGGGTCGATGTTCGGATAATACTTCAGCGAGCGGTCGATCAGCTCCTTCATCTCGCCCACCGTCTCGATCCCGGAAAAGCCGGCGCCGACGACACAGAAGGTGAGGGCCTCGCGCTTCACCTCGGGCAGGCGCGTGATGTCCGCATGCTCGAGCCGCTCGATCACATGGGCGCGGAGGCGGCGCGCGTCCTCCAGCGTCTTCATGGTGAGGGCGTGTTCGGGCATGCCGGGCATGCGGGAGAGATCGGTCCGCTGGCCCATGGCGACGACGAGATGGTCGTAGGTGACCTCCGTCGGCCGGCGCTGCACGCCCTGGAAGATGGTGACGACCTGCCGTTCGAAGTCGACATTGTGCACCACGGCCTTGCGCATGGTAATGCCCGTCAGGAGAAAGCGGAGGGGGGTGACGGCGTGGGGCGCGGTGATGGAACCTGCGGCCACTTCCGGCAGGAGCGGCTGGAAGACGAAGTAGTTCTCGTCGTTGATCAGCTCGATCTCTGCGGTGTCGCCCAGCCGGCGCTGCAGCTCGCGCGCCGAGAACATGCCCGCGAAGCCACCGCCGAGCACGAGAATGCGTGTTTTCGCCATGGTCTGCCCCTTCCTGCCGCGGGTGAAGGCAGCCAAGCGAAGCGTACCTCCGATGCAGTGCGACATAGGGCGCCGCTCCTTAAGGCCACCGCAAAGCCGGTATGGCCAACCGGCATTGCGGGAAA
>JBCBHB010000687.1:0-1961 GCA_038526025.1 Pseudomonadota bacterium | reverse complement strand
GATGGCTACGGCCAGGCCTGCGTGCTCTACGCGCCCGAAGGGTGCCGGGTGCTCGGCGGCGGTTGGATCGGGCGGTAGGCCGGAGACATGGGTTGCCGTTGGCGTCAGCTTGTCTCAGCTCGGGGCGGGTCGTAACCCTTGCGGCGAGAACGCAGCCACCCAGCCGAGGACCCTGCGATGACCGACACCACGCTCGATGCTGACGCTCTAAGCGAGACGCTCGCGACACTCGATGCCGACCGCGAGGCGGCCCGGGAGCGGCTCTTTGCGCTGCTGAAGATCCCCTCCGTGTCCACCGACCCCGCCTTTGCCGCGCATTGTCAGGCGGCGGCGGACTGGCTTGTTGAAGACCTCAAGGCGATGGGTTTCGAAGCCGCTGCCCACGCCACAACCGGCCACCCCATCGTGCTGGCCACCGATCATGACAGCGATGGGCCCCATGTTCTTTTCTACGGGCACTACGATGTGCAGCCGGCGGACCCGTACGAGCTTTGGGAGGGTGATCCCTTCGTGCCCGCCCTTGTGACCCGGGACGATGGAACGGCGCATATCCGGGCCCGCGGCGCTTCGGACGACAAGGGCCAGGTGATGACCTTCCTCGAGGCGTGCCGGGCGTGGAAGGCGGTGAGCGGCCGGTTGCCCTGCAAGGTCACCGTGCTCATCGAGGGCGAGGAGGAATCGGGCGGCGCCTCCCTGCCCCCGTTCCTGAAGGAACATGCCGAGCTCCTCGGCTCCGCCCGCATTGCCCTCGTCTGCGACACCGGCATGTGGGACGCGGAGACCCCCGCCATCACCACGATGCTCCGTGGCAACGTGACGGAGGAGCTGACGATCCACGCGGCGGACCGGGACCTGCATTCGGGCTTCTATGGCGGGGCCGCGGCGAACCCGATCACCATTCTCGCGCGCGCGATCGCCAAGCTGCACGACGATGAAGGGCGCGTGCAGATCCCGGGTTTCTACGACGGGGTGCCGGACGTGCCGCAAAGTGTGCTCTCCCAATGGGCCTCGCTCGGCTTTCAGGCGGAGAGCTTCCTCGGCGAGATCGGGCTGCGCGACCCCGCGGGCGAGAAGGGGCATTCCTGCCTCGAGCAGACATGGTCCCGCCCCACGGCGGAGCTGAACGGCATCTGGGGCGGCTATACAGGTACCGGCTTCAAGACCGTGATCCCGGCGGAGGCGCATGCCAAGATCAGCTTCCGGCTTGTCGGCGACCAAGACCCGGTGAAGATCCGCGACAATTTCCGCGCCTTCATGGAAGCCCAGATGCCCGATGACTGTCGCATCACTTTCCAGGGTCATGGCGCGGGCGGCGCCATCTCCATGCCCATCGAGGAGCCGCTCTACGAGAAGGCAAGGGTGGCCCTCACGGAGGAATGGGGCAAGGAGGCGGCCTTCATCGGCTGCGGTGGCTCCATTCCCGTGGTTGGCCAGATGAAGGCGATGCTGGGGCTCGACTCCCTTCTCGTAGGCTACAGCCTTGCCGATGATCGGCTGCACTCGCCGAACGAGAAGTACGACGTGGCGAGTTTCGAAAAGGGCGCCCGGGGCTGGGCGCGCATTCTCGCAGCACTCGCGGACTGACGATCAACGGAAAACGGGCGCCGCTACCCCGGCGCCCGCTTCTAGCTTATGGCGGCGTCAGTGGACGCCAGACGCGATCAGCTCGTCGTCGACTTCGGCTGCTCGGCCGGCTTCTCGGTCGTCGTGGTCGGCGCCTTCGTGCCGTAGTTGCAGCCGGCAGCGAGAGCCGGGGCCGCGAAGGCGAGCGCCGCAATGGCGGCGACAGGCAGGATCAGGGTCTTCATGATGTGTCTCCGATCCGGTTGTCGATGACAGAAGCGTAACGCGAGGGCGCGGCATTGCCACAGGAAATTTCGAGGAGCCCCCTGCGACTGATTTACGCCGGGGGCACGATCGGCTCGGCGGGGCGTCCGCTGGCGCCGCTGCCCGCCGCGGCG
>JBCBHB010000686.1:0-1964 GCA_038526025.1 Pseudomonadota bacterium | reverse complement strand
TCTCGAAGTTGCGCCGCCTCAGCGTCTCGAGCCCCTCGATCCCCGTGCCGGCACCACTTGGCAGTTCGGAAGACTGGAAACCACACGCAGCGCAGAGGGCGATGCCGGATCGCCCGACTCTCATCTCGCCGCCGCAGCAGCAACAGGGGAGGGGAGAAACCACGTATTGTTCGCCCATGGTCGATACATCCCTTTGCGATGTCGTAATTGTCCTGCTTGTGAGCATAATATGCATAGACAGGATCACCGTCCCGATCACGCGAAACTTGCCCGACACAACCGTGGCGTCCCGAAACCTCGCCAGTTGAGACGCGTTGGGCGCCGTTGCCTGGGGCGCGGCGATCTGGGCAAACCAGTGACGGTGCTGCGCGCGCGCGGGTGGCGGCTGCCCCCTCGCCACAGCGCGAGCAAAGGGCTAGGACAGCGGCGTTAACCCTGCCGGAGCCCCATGATGGATCTCAGGAAAGCCCAGAAGCGCGACTGGCTCGCGACCGCCCGCACCCTCTCCGAAGCGCTGCCTTACCTGCAGCGATACGAGGGGGCGACGGTCGTCGTGAAGTTTGGCGGGCATGCCATGGGCGACGCGGAGGGGATGGAACGCTTCGCGCGCGATATCGTGCTCATGAAGCAGTGCGGCGTGCATCCCGTGGTGGTTCATGGCGGCGGGCCGCAGATCAATGAGATGCTGAAGCGGCTCGATATTCCCACCGAGTTCCGCGACGGATTGCGGGTGACCACTGCCGAGATGGTCGAGATCGTCGAGATGGTTCTCGCCGGCGGCATCAACAAGCGCATCGTGGCGGAGATCAACGCGCAGGGCGGGCGCGCCGTGGGCCTCTCGGGCAAGGACGGGAACCTGATGCGTTGCACGCGGGCGATGGGGCGTCGTGACCCCTCCAGCAATATCGAGCAGGCGCTGGACCTTGGCTTTGTGGGCGACCCGACGGATCTCGACCCCGGGGTGCTCGAGACCTTCATCGCCTCCGACTACATTCCCGTGGTTGCGCCGGTCGGCGCGGGCGCGCGGCCGGACGAGACGTTCAACGTGAACGGCGACACGGCCGCTGGCGCGATTGCGGCTGCGATGAAGGCCAAGCGGCTCATCCTGCTCCCGGATGTGGCGGGGGTGCAGGACACCAAGGGCGATGTGCTGGCGGCCCTCTCGGTCGAGGCGGTGCAGGCGCTGGTGGCGGACGGGACGGTGCATGGCGGCATGATCCCGAAGGTCGATACCGCCGTGGCGGCGGTGCAGGGGGGTGTGGAGGCGTCGGTCATCCTGGACGGGCGGGCGCCGCATGCGGTGCTGCTGGAGCTATTTACCGAGCATGGCGCCGGAACGCTCATCAGTCTGGACGGCACCTTCCCGAAATAGCCGATCACGCCCTCGCGACCACGGGTCGCGCAGGGCGCATGGGCCCTTCAGCGCCGCGGCCGCGCGCGCTATCACTCGCGTGAGCAACCCAGGGATCCCATGGCCAGCGAACTCGTTATCCGGCTCGGCGCCTTCTTCGGCATCTTCCTCGCGATGGCGCTGCTCGAGCGGTACGCGCCGATGCGGGCGCTGGTTGCCTCGAAGCTGCGGCGCTGGGCGACGAACTGGAGCGTCTCCGTCATCGACAGCGTGATGGTGAAGGTGCTCTTCGGCGCGGCGGCGGCTGGGGCCGCCATGGATGCGGCAGCACGGGGCTGGGGGCTCTTCAACGGGCTGGACTGGCCGGTGTGGCTCGAGGTGCTCATCGTCTTCGTGCTGCTCGACCTCGCGATCTGGGCGCAGCATGTGGCGAGCCACAAGATCCCGGTGCTGTGGCGGTTGCATCGCGTCCACCACTCGGACCGGGATATCGACGTGACCACCGCCATCCGCTTCCACCCCATCGAGATCGCCTTCTCGATGGTGCTGAAAATCGGGCTCGCGATCTGGGCGCAGCATGTGGCGAGCCACAAGATCCCGGTGCTGTGGCGGT
>JBCBHB010000685.1:0-1966 GCA_038526025.1 Pseudomonadota bacterium | reverse complement strand
ACGAGGCGGGTGAGCGTGGACTTGCCGCAGCCGGAGGGGCCGACGACGGCGCAGAGCGCGCCCTCGGCGCCTCGAACCTCACCATCTTCTGGAAGATCGCCCTGCCGAAGACGCTGCCGGAGTTCTTCGGCGCCCTGAAGGTCTCGGTCACCCTCGCCTTCATCGGCACCAATCTCGTCGAGATCGTCTCGCCCCATGGCCGCGGGCTCGGCGCGCTGTTCCTCTCGGGGCAGACGAACTCGAACTACCCGCTCATGTTCGCGGTGCTGATCGCGCTCGCCGTCCTCGGCATCGCGCTCTACTACGCGGTGGTCGCCCTCGAGCGGATCTTCGCGGGCTGGGCCGAGCGGCCCGCCAGCTGATCGCGCACTGCCCGCCACGGGGCACCGCTCCCCCTGCCGATCGCAAACCCTCCGAAATCCTTCACATCGTCATCAGGATTTCCGGCCGCCCATTGCCCAGGTTCCGCTCACCCAGCCGGCAGCGCCCCACGCGCCTGTCCGGCGGACAGCCAAAGGAACCAAGGCATGACCATCGAGACGCGTACCACCGCAACCGACAACGGCGTGAACCTCGAGGCGATCCTCGACGCCCGCTCCGCCCTCACCGACGCGCCCGCCGCGGCCCAGTTCACCTGGCGCGCCCAATGCGAATGGCAGACCGGCACGCATAGCCGCTCGGTCATGGCGGGCTTCTTCGGCCTCGGCGAGGAGCAGGCGCGGGACCGCACCCACATCATCGATGCGGACCACCCGCCCCAGTTCGCCGCCGAGGACAATGGCGCCACGCCGGTGGAGATCGTCCTCGCCGGCCTCGCCAGCTGCCTCACCGCCGGCGTCGCCACCGTCGCCCAGAACCGCGGCATCCAGCTCCGCAGCGTCCGAGCCGAGGTCGAGGGCGACATGGATCTGCAGGGCATCCTGGGCATCGACGCGGGCGTGCGGAACGGCTTCAGCGCCATCCGCGTGACCTTCCGCATCGATGCCGATGCCTCGGCCGAGGACATCGCGGCGCTCGTCGCCCAGTCGCAGCGGCGCTCGGCCGTCTTCGACATCATCACCAACCCCACCGCCGTCCATGTGAGCGTGGTCTGAGCGGGAACCCTTAGGAGACTTCCAATGACCTCCGGGACCAGCGCGGCACCCCTGCCGCCCGCCCCAAGCACCGTGATCCGGCCCGTCTTCGGACCCGTCTTCGGACCCGTCTTCGGGCCAATCCTCCGGCCCGCGCTCGCCGCGCTCCGCCGGTTCCTCGCGGCCCTCTCGGCCCGGCGCGCGCGCCGGATCGAGCAGCGCCGGAAGCTGCTGATCAACGCGCATCTGCGCCGCGACATTGCGCTGACGGACGCCGACATCCGCGACCTGTTCACCACGCCCGTGCTCACCCGGGACGACTGGTAACCCCATGCGGGCCCCGGGAACCTCCCGGGACCCGCAACCCGACGATCACCCCCGAACGACCGCGAAAGGAGCGGACGCCATGCATCCCCGCCGCACCAACACCATCATCATCGGTGCCGGTCAGGCCGGCCTCGCCATGAGCCGCGAGCTTACGCAGCGGGGCATCGAGCACCTCGTGCTCGAGCGCGGCCTCGTCGGCGAAAGCTGGCGCAGCCGGCCCTGGGAGAGCCTCCGTCTCCTCACCCCGAACTGGGCCAACGGCCTGCCCGGCATGCCCTATTGGGGGCCGGACCCGCACGGCTTCATGAGCGCCGCAGACCTCATCGAGCGGTTGGACAGCTACGCCAACCTCGTCGAGGCCCCCGTCCATGAGCACACCGAGGTCCTGCACGTCTCCCGCGGCCAGTCGGGCTTCGTGCTCGCCACCAGCCAGGGGCCCTATCGTGCCCGTAACCTCGTGCTCGCCAGCGGTGCCTGCACCGAGGCGGCCATCCCGCCGCTCGCCGCCGCCCTGCCGCGCGGGTGTATGTGCCGGCGCTGAACTGGCGGATGCGGCGGGGCAGGGC
>JBCBHB010000684.1:1671-1978 GCA_038526025.1 Pseudomonadota bacterium | reverse complement strand
AGCGCGTGGCGGCGCTGGGGGTCCAGCAGGTCTTCGTGCTCGGCGACCCCGGCTACTACCAGCGCTTCGGCTTCCGTGCCGAAAAGGCCGTGGCCACCCCCTTCCCTCCACGGCGCCGGCACCAGCAGCGTGCCGGCGGGGAGAGGGGCACAGCCGGGGAGCGTGAGCGATTGCCAGCCCGCGGCCCAGTCCTCCGGCATCGGGAAGGGGGTGGCCACGGCAGTTTCGGCGCGGAAGCCGAAGCGCTTGTAGTAGCCGGGGTCGCCGAGCACGAAGACCTGCTGGACCCCCTGCGCCGCCACGCGTT
>JBCBHB010000684.1:0-1661 GCA_038526025.1 Pseudomonadota bacterium | reverse complement strand
GAGGCCGCTGAGGAGGATGGCCCGGCCCCTGCCCTGCCTCTGGTGCCCGGGGGCGACGGCGAGAGGGCCGAGAAGCGCGCCGGTGTTCGTGCCCCGCACCGTTCCGCAACGCGTGAAGGCGACATGGGCGACCGGTGCGCCGCCCTCCACATCCACGAGCGACAGGCAACCTTCACCGAGCGCGAGGAGGGCGGCCACCAGCGGGCGGAGGTCTTCCTCCGGGAAGACCTCCGGATAGAGCGCGAGCAGCGCCGCCCGGTCCTCGATGCAGGTCTCCCGGATCACGGACGACGCTCCTCCTGGCTGCGGCCCTATTCGATGAGCTCGATCTCGCCCGGGCGCCAGCTGCCCTCGAACCACGGCTCGAGGGGGCCGTAGAGGCGGAGGACGGTGCTCCACGCCTTGCCGGGTATGGTCTGGATCCAGTTGCCCTCCCGCCCTTCCGGCGCCGCCGGCCCGAAGAAGACCGTGAAGGTGCCATCCTCGTTCGGCTTCACGTCCGGCTGGTTGCTGTCGACGCCCGCGAGCTTCTGGTCGGTCTCGAGGAGGGAGCGGGTCTGTGTGTCGTAGACCACGAAGGACCAGTAGTCCTTCGCCGGAGGATCGGCGGGGATGGTCACGGCGTAGGTCTTCGCGCCGTCGAGATAGTTGCCCGCGCTATCCCGGTTTGCGAGGGCGTACTGGGAGCCGACGCCCACGCGCTTGGCCACCATCGCGGGCGTGATGCCGGTGGCGTAGTAATGAAAGAGCGTGCGGGCATCGAGGAGGCGAACGCCGTCGGCCGTGAAGTCGTGGCTGCCGCCGACGAACGCGGTCTTCCAGTAGCCCGTGTCGTAGTAGAAGGGCTCGCGGGTGCGCGGGGCGTAGACGAGGGCGCGGGCGGCCGCGGTGCCCAGCGCCACGGCTTCGTCGAGGGTCTGGCGCATGCGGCCTTCCGGCGCGAACGGCGTGCCCTTGCGGATGCCGATGGATGCGAGGGTACCGAGGAGCTCGGCAGGCAGTGCGCCATCCGCCTCGCGGTCCACGATCGCCTTCATCTCGTTGTAGAACTCGAAATCGTTGGCGTGGATCGTGTTGAACTGAACGTCCGTCAGGTTGACGAAGCGGGTCTCCGGCGGGTTCTCCCGCTCGGCCCAGGGGTAGACGCGGAGGGATTGCTTCACGGTCTCGACGGCGGCGTCGACACCGCTCTCGCCATAGAAGGCGCGGAGCAGGAACCAGTTCATGTAGCTCGGCGAGTGGACGATGAAGTAGCCATCTTCCGGCAACGCACCCTCATAGCCCGGCGGCACAATGAGGAACTTGCCGCCCTCGCCCTTGTCCGGCCCTGCGCGGCCGAAGTCGGTCAGGTAGCGCATATAGACGTCGTCCATGAAGCCGAGTACGCCCGGCGGCACGTCGTAGACCACCGGCCCCTGGGAGAGGTCGGTGCAGTTCAGGATGTAGATCGTGGTCGTGTTCGGGGTGAGGAGGAGGGAGCGGGCGTTGTAGAGCCCCTCGAAGATCCCGATCGAGAGCGGATCGACGCCGGCTTCCTCGAGGCCGTTGCACATGGCGTAGGTGGAGGCGGCTGGCATCCCGTCCGTGAACGCGGTGATGCCACGCACGAGATTGAGTGTTTCGTAGGCGAGCGCCGCCGTCTCGGCCGTGGGCAGGCCATC
>JBCBHB010000683.1:0-1980 GCA_038526025.1 Pseudomonadota bacterium | reverse complement strand
ACCGCTGCCGGTGTCCTCGCGAGGCGGGACTGTCGCGATAAGGCCGATCACTGTCCCCTGATATATTGGTGACCGTGTCGTGATTGGCCTTGCGGGGAGAGCGTTAGCCTAGGGGCTTCAGCCACAAGCTCATGGGCTTCTCGCTTTCTTCGGCGTCGCCAAGATCGCGCCAAGGAAACCGGGCCTCTGCGCCCTCGATGCGCCGGTAGCCATAGCGCTGCCAGATAGGGTCCAGCGGCTGGTAGTTCGCCGGTCGCATCGGATGATCGGCAGGGCGGATCACGGCGCAGAAGACCGACTGGCGTCGGCCGAGCGCGCGACCGGCCGCCTCCCGGCGTTCGAAGAACTGGCGGTAGACGCCTTGTCCGCGACACTCCGGCAGCAGGACGCTCTCTCCGCAATACCAGGTCTCGTGCGGGTCGATACCGGCTGCCGCCAGCGCGCCGGCGAACTCTTCCGCATGATCCTCCATGGGCGCGCCCGTGGCGGCCCCGACCAGCCGGTCGCCGGCAAAGCAGCCGACCACGAGGGACCGCGGGCTTTCGGTATAGGCGCGCAAGTACTCTGCCTCGTAGGCCCGGTCGCCCTCGTAGAGATACGGGAACGCGCGGAAGACGGTGATGCGCAGCCCTGCGATATCGTCGAGACGGTCCGTGATCTCCGCACGGTCGAGCTGCCGGATCTCGAGGCTCATGAGTTCTCCGCCTCCAGCTGGGAACCCCCGAGCCTTCCCACCAGCATCTCGCGCTTCTGCCCCCAGCCCGGGCGCTTCTCCATTGCGAAGCCCGCCGCTGTGAGCGCGCGTCGGACCGCCCCTGCGGCGGTGTAGGTGGCGACCGTGCCATGCGCCCTCGTTGCGCGGGCAACGGCTGCCAGGAGCGGGGGCTCCCACATCTCGGGGTTCCGGGCGGGCGCGAAGCCATCGAGGAACCAGGCATCGACGGGCCGTTCCTCCAGCGCGAAGCTGGGCAGCCGAACGCGGGCATCGCCGACGCGCACCTCGAGGCGCAGATCGCCGAGATCGAGGCTGATGGCACCCTCCGCCGGCGGCGTATCGGGCCAGGCACCGAGCAATTGTGCGGCTTCGAGCCGCAAGGCCGGGAAGGGGCCCAGCGCCCGCGCCAAGGCCGCACGGCTGAGCGGCGTTTCCTCGAAGCTGAGATGCTCCAGCACCGCTCCCGGCACGCCGAGCTGGCGCCAGAGCGACCAGGCTGCAAGTGTCGCGAGCCCTACCCCAAAGCCGAGCTCCCCGGTTCGGAAGCCCGCGCCCAACCCGCCCTCGGCCCAGCGTGCCGGCAGGCTGTTACCCTCCAGGTAAACATGGCGCGTTTCGGCCAGCCCGTCCTCGGGTGCGAAGAACGGGTCGTTGTAGCGCCGTGAGAACGGCACAGGTCCGGGACCGCCCGTCACCCACACCAACCCTTCCTCCGCGACACTCATCCGCAGCCCGCTTTCAGAACCAGTCCCGCGTCCCGTGATGGTCTTCAGGACGGGGATTTGCAAGGAAGGCCGCATGGCACGGTTGGGCGCGGATATCGAGGTGGTCATCGTTGGCGCCGGCGCGGCGGGGCTCACCCTCGCACGCGCCCTTCTCGCCCGTGGCGCGCGCGTGACGGTAGTGGATGATGGCGTGCCCCCCACATCCGCCACGCCCGTCGGCGCGCTGATGCCCCTCCCCCGCGCTTCGCCGGGGGACCTCTTGGCGCGGCTGCAGACCGAGGGGTTGTGTCTCATGCCAGGGCTGGCGGCCGCCCTTGCCGCGGAGACGGGGATCGACCCTGCCTACCGCGTGACGGGCAGGCTCACGCCGCTCGCCGAACGGGCCGCCGCCGGCACGATCGAGGATGAGGCAACCGCCCGGTTCGCCGCCATTGCGGCCGCACAGCGGGCGGCGGGGCACATACCGGCATGGGAAAGCGCAGGCCCTCATTGCCTCGACCGCGCGGCCCTGCAAGGCAGTATGCCGCCGGGCTTGCTCGC
>JBCBHB010000682.1:0-1980 GCA_038526025.1 Pseudomonadota bacterium | reverse complement strand
CGGTATCGATCTGGACCACGAGCACGGCCTTGATCTCGTGGCTTGTGTCGGCACGCAGGCGCTCCTCGACCGCTGCGGGGTCCACCGCTCGGCGCTCGCGGCCCTCCAGCACTTCAACCTCGAGGCCCAGCACCTTGCCCATCTCGCCCCAGCCCACGGCGAAACGACCGCTCTCGAGCACGAGGACTTTGTCCCCCCGGCTGAGCGTGTTGGTGAGGGCCATCTCCCAGGCCCCGTGTCCGTTCGAACTGGCGCAGAAGGCGCGGCCCCGGGTGCGTGCGATGCCGGGCAGCGCCGCCAGCATGTGCTCCGAAGCCTCGACGAGGGCGCCCTCGTAGATGTTCGGCATCGGCTTCGCCATCGCGGCGAGGACACGATCGGGCATCACCGATGGGCCCGGGATGGCAACGAAATGGCGACCGAAGGCCAGCCCGTCGGTCTCCAGCGGCGCGCCTGCGTTTGCGCTCATGGACAGCCCTGCCTGATCGTTCATCGTCTATCCTCCGCTGCACCGCATCATCACCATCCGTTCGAAGCTACCGTGACCCGTTGTGATGACAAGGGGGCTTAGCGTCACTTCGTGTGATGGAGATGGTGCGCGAGAGCGATGGATCGCCCGGCTATTCCCGGCGCAGCAGGACGTCCGTGATCAGCGTTCCGAAGGCCGGCGGGCGGAAGCTCTCGCGGAGCGCGTCCCGGTCGTACCGCTCTGCCACCCAGTCCCTCAGCGCCATGCCCTCGGCGGGCTGGCCGGGTGCCGTCTCCTCCGCGAAGCGCTGAAAGAAGAAGTCGAGGATGCCGGTCTTCGACGCGCGGATGTGCCCGTAGCGGAGGGAGAGCTGCCCGCGTGCCTCTTCCAGCGTCGCGCCTTCGCGCTCCAGCAGCCAGAGCGCCGCCATGAAGCCCGCCCGGTCCGCGCCGGACTTGCAGTGGAAGAGCACCGGCGTCTCGATCTCTCGGAGTGCATCGATTATGCGCAGCATCTCATGGGCTGGCGGCAGGTCGCGTGAGCGGAGCACGATGGTCTGGAAATCGAGCCCGTACCGGGCGCAGGCCTCGGCCTCGAGCGGCAGCGAGCCGAACATCTGCCCGCCCCGCAGCGTCACCACCGTGCGCCCGCCGGCCTCGGCGAAGCGGCGGATATGGTGGGGCAGCGGCTGGGCCGAGCGCCACATCAGCGGCGTGACCTGCCAGATGTTCGGGTAGACCGCGCGGATGAAGCCATGGTCCACAAACAGCATGTTCAGCCAGGCGCGCGCCCTGTCGCGCTTCCGGGTCAGCGGCCGCCGCCATCGGTTGATCCTGCGCAGACGCGTCTCGGCCCAGGCACGCTTGCTCGGATCCTCGATCTTGTTCGGATCGGTGGTCAGCAACGGGTCCTGGCGCACAGGGTAGCGCGGCAAGTTGGTGGAGGGCTGGCGGCGGGCCGCCTTCTCGGCCGCCTCATCGCTTTCCTCCTCCGCCGCCAAGGCCGGGGCAGCGCCCGCTTCATGGGCGCGATCGGGATCGTCGCTCTGCGTCATGGGCGGGAAATAGCGGCGCATCACCCATCAAACAACGTAAGCGCGTATGCTGCATAGCGGCTGTGTCCTCGTTGCCTGCTTTTGACGCGGGGGTGAGTGTTCGCCTATTGCAGTTGCGTTGGAGGCGCCCTACCTCGCGCCATGTTGCCCGCGGCGTGGCTGTGGGATCGCGAGATACACAGTCGGAGATTGTATAATGTCGCTGCCCGATACCGCCGCCACGCCCGATGGCGCGACTGACGACGTCCTCTTCGCCGGCCAGCCCGCGGGCTTCCCAGTGCCCTCCGGCGTCTTCGCGGAGAAGGTCACGGAGGTGCAGCACTACACCGACCGTCTCTTCCGGTTCCGGATCACCCGTCCGGGCACCTTCCGCTTCCGTTCGGGCGAGTTCGTGATGATCGGCCTGCCGAATGCGGAGAAGCCGGTCTACCGCGCCTATTCGATCGCCTCGCCCTCC
>JBCBHB010000681.1:0-1981 GCA_038526025.1 Pseudomonadota bacterium | reverse complement strand
ACCCGGCGCTCGCCCACGAAACCGTTGTCTTGGAAGCGGGGGATCGAGTGATCGATGATGCCGGAGATCGAGGTGCGCGGCAGCGCGTCCGGAAAGGCGGTGGTCAGCCGCGCCGCGAACGCCTCGGCATCGGCCCGCGTGCGTATGAGCCGCCAGTCCACGACCAGGCGCTGCGAGTAAGGCCCCGCCCACTCGATATAGGTCAGCGCAACCTGGCCATGTTGCCCGCCGAAGCGGATCGCCTCGATGACTTCATCGCTCACAAGGGCCTCGGCATAGCCGCGGCGCTGGATCTCGAGCTCCCGCGGTGTCATCGAGAGGGAGACGTCGACCGCGAGGATGAGCTCGACGTCGACCGGTGTTTCGGACCGAGCGGGTGCTGCTGCGGCGAGTATCGTCGCCAGGGCGACGATCAGGGCGCGCATGCCACAGCTTCAGCGGTAAAGCGGACAGGTGTCGAGTAACATTCGCTCGTGCTGCGTCGATCAGCCCGTTGTGGCGATGTAGTCGCGCAGAGGCCTCGTGCTGTCCCCAGCCTTCTCGGTTTCGGCCTCGAGGAAGGCGATCGCGGCGACCTCGTGCTCGGTGAGACGGGCGAGGGCAGGGCGATCGGCCGCTGGTGCCATGGCCTCGAGGCGGGTGAAATCGTCGACATAGCCCGGGTAGCTGCGGCGCATGTTGGCCAGCAGCGCTTCCCAGTCTCCGCTTTCCGCTGCGGCTTCGGCTCGGCCGGCCGCGTGCAAGGTGTCCTCCGGGCGCGGGGTGAGGCGATGGCGCTCGATCAACGGTCGGACATGCGCGGCGGCGCGGCGCTCGACCTCCGCGAGGAGACGCATCTTCTCCACCTTCTCCGTCGCCGAGAACCGGGCCGCCATGGCGTCGAAATACGCTTCCCCGATGATCTCCTCCTCGTAGTACTGGAGCAGGGTATCCAGGTAACGCCGTTCCGTTAGCTCCACGCGCTCATGGCGGAGCGGTTCGTCGCGGTCCACCGCAGCGTCGAGTTCCCGGGCGTAGAGATGGCCCGCATGCACGGCTTGAGCGACGATCCCCGGCGCATCGCAATCGCCGATCCGGCTCAGGGTGAAGGGCAGGGGGTTCCTGGCGGCTTTCGCGAGCAGGTCTTGGTACAGCCCATCGCGCGGCGTGCGTGCTGTGACGGCGACAAGTGCATCACAAGCAACGCGGGTCTCCGGCCCGCCGTGATTGCAGGAAAGCGTGGCCGTCTTCCCGTCGAAGTGCTCAACGGTTCGCGCTGTCACGACCTCGACGCCGAGGGAGAGGAGATGGCGTCGCGTGCGCGAACCCTCGGCCGTCATGTCGCCCCAGGGGGCAACGCTGTCGCTCGCGCTGACCAGCGTGACGGAGCGCCCGGTACCGCGCAGTTTTTCCGCAACGACGGCGGCCATGTAGTAGCCTTCCTGATCGAAGACGAGGGTCGGGCCCTCCGGTACCTGGCCAGACATGATGTCATCCGGCGTGAAAACGGCGCTGGCGGCATCGCTGCTGGCCATGGGCACGTAGCGAGCGCCATCGTACCGGTCCTTGCGCCAGTCCGCCCCGGTAGCCAGCGCCACATGGTCGGCGGCGAGTTCGAGAACGTCTTCGGCGGTGAGACGGCTCTCGAGGAAGATCTCCACGTTCGGCAGCTTGTGAAGCTGTTGGACGCGATAGTCCCGCACGCGAATATAGGTGCTCATACCCGGCAGCCGGGACTCGAGCAGGGCCCGCCCGCCAAGCTCACGCGCCGCGTCCGCGAGTGTCACGCGGTATCCGCGCGCACCAAGGGCGCGCGCCGCTTCGAGGCCAGCCGGTCCGGCACCGACGATCAGAACGTGACTGTCAGAACCGCGGTGCGCCACCCGCTCCGGATGCCAGCCGCGGCGCCATTCCTCGCCCATCGTGGGGTTCTGCGTGCAGCGGATCGGCACCCCCAGGCTGTCGCCCGAGTAGCAGATGTTGCAGCCGATGCACTCGCGGA
>JBCBHB010000680.1:0-1982 GCA_038526025.1 Pseudomonadota bacterium | reverse complement strand
TGGCGAGCACGAAGAGAACGAAGATCGGGTGGCGCATCAGCCTGCCGATCTCCTTGAGGCGGGGTGGCTCCTCCTTCACCTTGCCGCCACCAGGATGGGTGACCGCGAAAAACACCGCGAGAAGGAGATCGGCAGGCTGATGCGCCACCCGATCTTCGTTCTCTTCGTGCTCGCCATCGCGTTTGCCCAGTCGAGCCACGCGGTGCTCTACGCCTATGGCTCGATCCACTGGCTTTCGCTGGGGATCAGTGAGGAGGTCGTGGGCCAGCTCTGGGCGTTCTCCGTCGCGGTCGAAGTTGTGATCATGTTCCTGCTGGGCACGCGGATGGTCGCCTGGCTCGGCCCGATCGGGGCGATTGCCGCCTCGGCAATTGCGGGGATCATCCGGTGGGGGGCGATGATGTTCGATCCGGTCGGTCCGATCCTCTGGGTGCTGCAGCTTCTCCACTCCGGGACTTTCGCGGTCGGGCACCTCGGAGCGATCGCCTTCATCGCTGCGGCGGTGCAGGAGAGGATGTCGGCGACGGCGCAGGGTATCTTTGGCGCTGCGTTCGGCGGGGTGCTGATGGCGGTTGGGACCGCTGCAGCCGCCTGGGCCTATCCTCTCTTCGGGGGCGGGGCCTATGCGGTAGCGCTCGCCATGTCAGCACTCGGTCTCGTCTTCTCCGTTTGGCTCGCGCGCCGCTGGAACGGTGAGGTGCTCGAGGCCTGACGTGCCTCAAGGCGGAGCCGTGGCCGCACGCGCGCGCCCGTTGCCATGAGCGCCAATTGCCCGAAGGGCGCAGGGGAATGCGCGCCGCAGGCGCGCGCCGTTCGACAGCGGATGGCGGCGCGCTTTTGTCAGTCCAGCGCGCCGGTCACCTGGGCGATGAGCATGAATGCCCTGCCGGAGCGGGTTGCGGGCAGGCGTCGCAAGGTCGGGTCCGCGTCGCCTTCCGCGACGAGGTCCTTCAGCAACCCGTCGAACCGCCGCATGAAGTGCAGGGCCGCATCCCGCATCACCTCGTCCCGGCGCATCCGCGTCCGTGTGGTGTCGAGGGCGGAGGCGTCTTCTATCCCCGCGAGCGGCTCGAGCGCCGCGCCCCTCTCTCCCGCAGCGAAGCGGCGCCAATGCTCAGGCTCCGTTGCGTGGGGCACGAGATCATCCATGTAGATCCCGTCCTGTGCCAGCAGGTTCAGAACATCCTCCGCCGCACGCAACAGCCCCGCAACCGCCCGGTCCCGGGTTGCCTCGCGCAGCGCCTTGAAGCCCGCCAGGTCCTCTTCGTCTTCGGGGAAGTTCAGGGCGCGCAGGATCAGGCCCCAGTCCCGGCTGCCGCTCGGGGGTGTATCCGGCGGCGCTGTGAGCGGCAGTGTCGGCTCCGTGGCAACCGGACGTTCCGGTTCAACCTCACGTGCCGGTGCGGATTTGGGATCCGGTACAGTGGCCTCGGCGGTGGGATGGGCGAAGAGTTCGGTCTGGGCACCATCGCCCTCCCGCCGCAGGGCGGTCAGCGCCTCGTCGGTTGCCGTGATCTGGGCGCGCAGATCGCGAAATCCGCGCTCCATGTCCTGGCGCAACTGGCCGAGGATCGCGAGATCCTCCCGCGCCTCGCGCCCCTTGGCGACCCGGTCCATCAGGTACCGCACATCTTCGGCGAGGTCTTCGGTCTGCTTGAACAGCACGGCGATGAGCCAGATCATCGTGACCGGGACGAGCCCGGCCACGAGCACGATCATCCAGCCGAGCGCGGAGGCCGGTGGCACGGAGATCGCGTAGCCTATGGTCATCAGCAGCCACAGCAGGCTCGCTGCCCCGGCGATCGTCCAACCGCGCCATGCTTCGGCCATCGGTGGGTCCTCTCAAACGGTGCGGGGCAGGACGGCCCGACCCGGGGCTCAGACGAACTTGACGCTCAGAATCTCGTAGGACCGGGTGCCGCCCGGCGTGTTCACATCCACGCTGTCGCCCTCTTCCTTGCCCGCGCACTCATCGGCAAGGA
>JBCBHB010000679.1:0-1984 GCA_038526025.1 Pseudomonadota bacterium | reverse complement strand
TGTCAGGAGGGGCGGGATGAGCCTGGGAAAGCAATTCATGACAGCCTCGCGACCGGTTGATCGGGCGAACTCCACCGAGACACGCATCCAACAGCGCGGCTCGCCTCTGAGTTGACCTTAAGTCATCGCCGAACAGGCCACAAAGTGAATTGCGGGGATGATTGGATGGCTTGCGAGGCGAGCGGGCGCGGAGGGCCGGTCACCGCCCCGCTTGGCGCTGCACCCTCACGCGTTCGAGCCCGCGCCCGTGGGACAGCGCGGGCGCCAAGCGATCTCGCGCGACGCTGAAGGCGATCCGGTACTCCGCCGCCCGCAGCCCTTGCGTCAGCGGACCAGCCGCCAGTCCGGCCAGCAGGATGAGGCCGAGCTGGTCGCCCCCTGTCTGAAGTCCGGCCGCAACGGCGCCGATCAGCACCAGCGGCAAGATGGCATCCGGCAAGACACGCAGGATGGAGGCGACGCGGATCCGGTCGAGCAGTGCCTCGTTCAATCGGCCCGACGCCCGGGCGACGCGCCGCCGAGCGGCGCGCCCGGCCTGCCGTTCCTGCAGCGCCGGCAGCACCGCCAGGCTCTCACCGAGAAGCCTCGCCAGCTTGCCGCGCCTGCGCCGAACCTCGCGCACACGCGTCGCCAAAGGCAGCAGGGCCGCGCTACCGACGATCAGCACCAGGGCGGCCGGGCCCAGGATGGTGACAAGATGCGCCTTGGACATGAGCGCCGCGGCGCAGGCGCAGCCGGCGAAGGCGAGCGCTGCGCTGAAACTCCGCGCGAGACCCAGCCCAACCCACTGCCGCAGCGCCGAAAGGTCGTTCATCAGCCGGCTCATCGCAATGCCATGGGCGGTGCCGCGCCCTTCCAGCAGACCGTCGAAGAGCCTCAGCCGAACCTCCAGAACGTAGTCGAGGCCCAGCCGCTCCGCGCCGCGCAGTTCCTGAGCACGCAAAACGATCAGCCCACCTGTCAGCGCAGCGAGACCAAGCGCCGTGATACTCGGGCCGAGGCTCCCCGACGATGCCAAGATGATCGGCAGCAACAGTGTCCCCCCGGCCTGACCCGCCCCGTTCAGAAGCAGGAGGACAAACATCCAACGGCGCTTGCCAGCCAAGATCCGCGGGAAGTCCGACGGCACGCGCCCGGCGCCGCGGCGATCGGGCCGGCGCCCCTCGCCGGTCGGAGAGGTCTCCGCGCCCCGTGGTGCCTCGATGGGCCGCATCAGCATGGTCTTCGCCCTTCGGCACCGTTGAGCCGGTTCGCAACATGCGCAGCGATGCTGGCGGCCACATCGATGCTCGTGACCGCCTCGAAGGCCACGAAACCCGGGGCCGTGTTCAGCTCGCCCACGGTGAAGCCCTCGGCAGCGTAGAGCAGGTCGACGCCCGCGATCTCGAGCCCAGCCGCCCGAGCCGCCGCCGCTGCAAGCCTGGCGATGTCGGGTGAGAGCACGATCCCGCGCCCGCGCCCGCCGCTGGCGATGTTGGCGCGGAACGCGTCGGCGCTGACAGCCTCCCGCGCCATCGCGCCGATGGCGGTGCCGCCGATCACCATCACGCGGATGTCGCGGCCCCGGCTTTCGGCAACGAAACGCTGCGCCATGAGCGGCCCCTGTCCGATCAGCGCCGAGATCGCCTTCGCAAGCATCTCCGGCCCCTCGACCAGCCGGATCGAGCGGCCCTTCGAGCCACGCGCTGCTTTCACGACAAGCGGCCATCCGAGGGCACGGCCAAGGGCGTGCGCATCCGTACCGGGGCCGATCTCCTCGAAGTCGGGCACCGGCAGGCCCGCCGCCGAGAGCAACCGCCCTGCCGAGAGCTTGTCCCCCGCCAGCGCCAGGGCCCGCGCTGTCGGAAACGCCGCTGTTCCCGCAGCTTCCAGCATTGCGCTCAGCGCGCGCGCCTTGGCACCGGTGTTCGAGCCGGAGCGCCCGATCAGGCCCGAGGGCGGCGCCAGGCGACGGTGACCGATCCGCAGCTGAGACGCCCCGCCG
>JBCBHB010000678.1:0-1990 GCA_038526025.1 Pseudomonadota bacterium | reverse complement strand
GGGGTGCTGGCCGTCTATCAGTCGCAGGGCTTCAGGCGCCTCGAGCGACGCCGTATCGGGGAATGGACGAGCTTGCTGCTCGAGAAATGCTGATCCTGAAATGAAATGCGCCGCCCCCCGGGGGAGGCGGCGCTGGATGATGCCGCGCCTGCCGCCCTCGAGGCGGCGGATGCGGGCGTCAGAACCGGCCGGCAGCGATGTCTTCGACATCGCCGGGGGTCAGGCCAATGTCGTCCAGCTGTGCGTTCGACAGCTGGCGCAGCGCAGCGGCGGTCCGCTGACGAGCGTGATACTCGGCAACCTGCTCGCGCAGGGTCTCGTAGAACGTGACGAGACGGTGCAGCGTGATGGCGCCGAGGGGCAGGGTGTTGGTGGTGTTCATCGTGGTCATTGCGTGTCTCCTAGAGTGTAGCTGCGGCATCGGGGCGGCGCATCGGCCGCCGCGCTGAATGCTATCTGGAGTGCACAATGCTTGAGCACAAATGCTCTAAGCGCATGTCTCAGTTGCCGTTTTCGCATGTCAGCTTCGGCCTCCCGAAACGACGCCCTATAGTCTGTTCGCGACATGCGCGTCGCAATTGATCGTTGTGTCGTTCTCGTTTCGTGCTAATGCTGAAGGCTAGGTGAAAGTGGCCGGTGAGCGGTCCGTACCGGAAGGGGACAGGATGCGCGTGATTGGGTTCGACCCCGGGCTCGCCCGCACCGGCTGGGGGGTGGTGGAGATCCATGGCTCGCGCCTTGTGCATGTGGCGAACGGCACCTGCGGCTCCGGCACCGGTACGCTGGCCGAGCGGCTCTGCCGGCTCTATCGGGCACTCACTGTGGTGGTGGCGGAGATGCGGCCCGACACGGCAGCGGTGGAGCATACCTTCGTGAACAAGGACGCGGCGGGCACGCTCAAGCTCGGTCAGGCGCGCGCCATGGCGCTGCTCGCGCCGGCCGAGGCGGGGCTCGCGGTGGCCGAATACGCACCCAATGCGGTGAAGAAGGCGGTCGTCGGCGTCGGGCATGCGCAGAAGGACCAGATCGGGCACATGGTCCGCCGCCTGCTCCCGGGGGCGCAGATCGACGGGCCCGATGCTGCCGATGCCCTCGCCGTCGCCATCTGCCATGCCTGGAGCGCGGGGGCAGAGGCGCGCCGCACCGCTGCGCTCGCCCGCGCGCGATGATCGGGAAGCTCACGGGGCGGGTCGACTACGTGGCCGATGACCATGCCCTGATCGAGGCGAGCGGCGTGGGCTACATCGTCCACTGCGCCCCGGCGACGCTCGCGCGGCTTGCTCCCGGCGAGGTGGCTGCGCTCTACACCGATCTCGTTGTGCGCGAGGACCTGATGCAGCTCTTCGGCTTCGCGAGCCTTGCGGAGCGGGACTGGCACAAGCTGCTCTGTTCCGTGCAAGGCGTGGGTGCGCGGGTCTCGCTGGCGATCCTCGGCGCGCTCGGGCCCGATGGTGTGGGCCGGGCGCTGGCGCTGGAGGACGCGGCAGCGGTGAAGCGCGCGCCGGGCGTCGGCCCGAAGCTAGCGGCGCGCATCGTCAACGAACTGAAGGGCAAGGCGCCCGAGCCGATGCTGCGGCGCGCCGTCGGCCCAACCCCCGCAGCGGTGGAAACGGATGGGCCGGCCCCGGCGCCGGTCGAGGCCATATCTCCCGCCGGCAACGCCGAAGCCGAGGCGGATGCCGTCTCGGCGCTCGTCAATCTGGGCTATGAGAAGAGTGAGGCGCTGCGGGCGGTGATGGGGGCGAGCGCGCCCGACACGCCGGCCGAGGCATCGGAACTCATCCGCCGGGCGCTGAAGGCGCTCGCGCCGCAGGCCTGAGGAGCGCATCGTGGTCGAGCCGTTACCGGATGCCGAGCCTGCCCTGCGGGAGCCCGTGCGGGATGAGGACATGGCTGGCCGCGCCCTCCGGCCCGAGCGCTTGGAGGACTTCACGGGCCAACCGGCTGCGCGCGCCAACCTCGCGGTGTTCATCGAGGCGGCACGGCGGCG
>JBCBHB010000677.1:0-2007 GCA_038526025.1 Pseudomonadota bacterium | reverse complement strand
CAGGCCCTCCTCTCCATGGTTCATCGCTTCGCGCACCGGCGCCACATCTGACGCCACCAGCGGCGCGCCAATGGCCATCGCCTCCAGCAGCGACCAGGAGAGAACGAAGGGCACGGTCAGGTACACATGGGCCTGGCTCACCTGCAGCAGGCGCCGGAACGCGTTCCGGGGCTGCAGGCCGATAAAGTGAACACGATCGAGATCCAGCTCGAGCTCGGCCAGCATGCGCGCCTTCCAGCTCTCGCCCTCGGGCAGAGCCGGCCCGTAGCAGACACGGTCTTCGCCGCCCACGATGGCGTGCAGGCGCGGACGGGTGGCCTGCAGCCGCGCCACCGCCCGCATGAATTCGGGGAAGCCGCGATGGGGCTCCATGCCGCGCGTCGCATAGGTCACGATCTCCGCGTCCTCCGGGAGCGCCAGACCCGGAATGTCGAGCCGTGCCGTGGGGTCCGGCGCGTTGCCGGCGCAGTCGATCCCGTCATGGCTTACCGTAAGCTGCCCGCGCAGCGCTTCGGGCAGCTGATCGCGCTGAAAACCGGTCGGGCAGAGCGCGGCCGTGGCCTGTGCGAGATCGGCCAGAATGGGCAGGTTGCGCGCGATGGAGACGGCGCGCTGGTCCGGCGTCGCTGCCGCGTCGTCCCCGGGCAGGCGATCGATCGCCGGCGCGTTGTAGTACCATTCGATGTAGGGGACGAAGGCTGCACCGGGCCAGACCGCCTTCAGGAACGTGCCCGACCCCCAGCCGGAATGAGCCACGATGAGCTGTGGCTGGAAGCCGCGATCGGCGAGCTTCAGCGCGGCCTGCGCCATCGCATGCCCGTTGAGCGCCATGCGTTCCGCGTTCCGGGCGAGCTTGTGCACCCCTGCGGCGGGCTCACGCGCCGGCTTCGCGCGCACCGCGACGGTGCGATCGGGCGGCGTGAGAGCCTCAGCGGCCGAAAGGAAAGCGACGTCCCAGCCCTTCTGCGCCAACCAGCCCCCGAAGGCACCGAACTGTGCGGGAAAGTTTTGGTGGGCGAAGACGATGCGCATGGGCCTTCCCGCGGTGAACATGCCACGCCTTTAGCCTGCGGGCGGGGCTCGCGAAAGCGGTCGACGTCGAACGCCTGTGAGGCAGCCAAATGTTCTGGTAATGTTCTGGCAAGAATCGGGAGCTCACATGACAGACCTCTTCGCAGCGCCAGCCCCAGATGACGAGCCGGCAGACGGCGCCCGCCTGTCGTCGGAGCGGCGGCGGGGCCGGGGGGTCGCGCTCAACATGAACTCGCGCTACGACCGGACGACGACGGAGCCTGTTTCGGATGGCTGGGACCGGGACGAGGCGCTGCCCCCGCTTCGTACCGAGGTGAGCATCGACCGGAGCCGGACCGTGCTCACGCGGAACACCTCGCCGGATGTGCCATTCGACCGGTCGGTGAACCCCTACAGGGGCTGCGAGCATGGCTGCATCTACTGCTTCGCGCGGCCGAGCCATGCGCAGCTCGGCATGTCCCCGGGGCTCGATTTCGAGACGCGGCTGGTGACGAAGCCCGATGCGCCCGCCCTGCTGGCCAAGGCTCTGCGGCGGAAGGGGTACAAGGTGGCCCCCATCGCCATCGGCACGAATACCGATCCCTACCAGCCCATCGAACGGCGGTATCGCGTGATGCGCGGTGTGCTCGAAGTGCTGGAGCGCTTCGGCCATCCGGTGACGGTGACGACGAAGGGCGCGGGCATCACGGACGATCTCGATCTTTTGGCGCGCATGGGGCGGCGTGGCCTCGCGGATGTCACGATCTCGCTCACCACGCTCGATCCGAAGCTCTCGCGCAGTCTCGAGCCGCGGGCGGCGGCGCCGGGGCGGCGGCTGGCGACGATCCGCGCGCTGGCGCAGGCGGGCGTTCCCGTCCGCGTGAACCTCTCGCCGCTCATTCCCGGCCTGACGGATCATGAACTCGAGCAGCTGGCCGAGGCAGCGGCGGCGGCAGGGGCACAGGCGGCGAACTACACGATGCTGCGCCTGCCGCT
>JBCBHB010000676.1:0-2008 GCA_038526025.1 Pseudomonadota bacterium | reverse complement strand
CAGCGCGCCCACGCCCCGCCCCGCACCACGGCAGGCGGGCAGGCCGGCCGCGCGCTGGACCCCGCTGGGCGACCGGCTGGGCGAGGCCTACCAGGTGGCGGACGATCTGCGCGATGCGATCGGCGATGCCGCGGCTCTCGGCAAGCCCGTGGGGCAGGACGAGGCGCATGAGCGGCCGAACGCCGTGGGCGCGCTGGGCCTCAAGGGCGCGAAGGCGCGGCTCGACAAGCTGGTGACCGCCGCGGTGGACTGTATTCCGCAATGCCCCGGCCGGCCGCTTCTCGAGGCGCTGGTCCGGTCCGAGGCGAAGCGGCTGGTGCCGCCGAAGCTTGCGGCGCAGCTGGAAGGATCGCTTGCCGGCGAGGCCGGCTGAGATGGCCGATGGTGCCGCCGGGGGCGCGGCTGGCGGAGCCGGCGGCGTTGGCGGGATCCTGCCCGCGATGCCCGCGCCGAAGCCCGGCGGTTTTCTGGCACGGCTTTCGGACCGCTACGCCGCCTGGCGCAACAGCGTGGTGCGCAGCCCTGCCTTTCAGCGCCATTGTGCCCGCAATCCGCTCCTGCGACCAATTGCGAACCGCGAGGCGCGGGCGCTTTTCGATCTGACGGCCGGCTTCGTTTACAGCCAGGTGCTGTTGGCGATGCTGCGGCTGGGGCTGCTTGAAGCGCTGGAGCACGGGCCGGCGAGCACGGCGGTGCTGGCCGATGGCGCGGGCCTGGGGGCTGAGCCGACGGCACGCCTGCTGGAAGGCGCGGCGGCGCTGGGGCTGATCGAGCCCGCGGCGGCGGGGCCAGAGGGTGAGGCGCGCTGGCGGCTGGCGATGTCCGGCGCGGCGCTCCTTGCGAACCCCGGTGTCGTCGCGATGATCCGGCACCACGACATGCTCTACCGCGATGTGGCCGAGCCCGAGGCGTTGCTGCGGGGTGAGACTGACCCCGAGATCGGCCGGTTCTGGGCCTATGCGGGGGACCCGGGCGGGCAGGCGGGCCTTTCGCAGCGCCTGCCGGCGGAAGCGGTGGGCGCCTATTCCGAACTGATGGCGGCGAGCCAGGCCTTCATTGCCGAGGATGTGCTCGACCGCCTGCCGCTCCACCGCTATCGCCGCCTGCTCGATATCGGCGGGGGCGAGGGCGCGTTTCTGATGGCCGCTGCCGCACGCGCGCCGACGCTCGAGCTTCGGCTCTTCGACCTGCCGGCGGTGGCCGCGCGGGCGCAGGCGCGGTTCGAGGCTGCTGGGCTTCGTACGCGGGCGGCGGCGCATGGCGGGGATTTCTTCGCCGATCCGCTGCCCGAGGGGGCGGATGCGGTCAGCCTCGTGCGCGTGCTCTACGATCATGACGATGCCTTCGCGCTCGCGATCCTGGGCCGGGCGCGCGCCGCGTTGCCGCCGGGCGGCACGCTGATCCTCGCCGAGCCGATGGCCGGGCTGGCCGGGGCGGGGCGCGTGGGCGCCTATTTCTCGTTTTATCTCATGGCGATGGGCTCTGGCCGGGCACGCCGGCCCGAGGAGCTGATCGCGCTCGCCGAGGCTGCGGGCTTCCGCGATCTCCGGCGCCACCGTACCGCGCGGCCCATGCTCACGGGGCTCATTACCGGCTGTGCGTGACGCCTCCCGGAACATCTTCAACGGTTGCGCATCTGTAGTGTCAGGCCATTGAGTGTCAGTCTGACTTGACGCATACTAGCGTGAAGTCAGACTGACACTGACAGGCGTCACCACAACAAGGCCGGGCTACCGGCCGCACTGGGAGGTATCGGATGGACGCGCAGGCGGTTGTGCTGGAGGAGCCCGGGAGGCTCGCACTCCGCCCCCTCGCGCTCGAAGCGGCGGGGGAGGGCGACATCGTTGTCGAGACCCTGTTCTCCGGCATCTCCACCGGCACCGAGAAGCTGCTCTACGAAGGGCGCATGCCCAGCTTTCCCGGCATGGGCTACCCGCTGGTGCCGGGCTACGAGAGCGTTGGCCGCGTGGTTGCGGGTGGCGGCGGGCTGGACGCGGGCGAGACGGTC
>JBCBHB010000675.1:0-2036 GCA_038526025.1 Pseudomonadota bacterium | reverse complement strand
CGCTGAGCGGCACGCCCCGGGCGCGGCCGAGGGCGACGACTTCGAGGGCGAGGCGACGGAAGAGCGCGGAGAGCGCGGGCGTGGCAGCAATGATCCGCGCGTCGCAGCGGGCGCCAGCGGTGGTGCCGGAGAGCGCTGTGAGCATGGCAAACTTCTGCCAGAGATCCACGCGCAGGTCCGGATGGTCGAGCGTGGCAATGCCCGCCGCCTCGAAACGCCGGCGAACCTCGACGATGATGGGGGCGGATTGGCCGCCATCCGCCGTGCCGATCGTGTAGCGCGCGAAGGGGGTGCTCTGCACAACCACGCCGGGCTCGGCAATGAAGGCGCCCACGCGGGCGATACCGATCAGCGCCCGGTCCGCGCCGTAGCGCGCGGCCAGCACATCCGTCGCCTCGACACCGTTCAGCATCGGCAGGGCATAAGCCCCGTTGGCCATCAGCGGCTCGGCCACGGCCATGGAGCCTTCGAGGTCCTGTCCCTTGACCGCGAAGATCACCACGTCCCCCGGCCCCATGCCCGGCAGGTCTCGGCCATGGTCAGCGGCGGTGAATTCCGCGCGCACCTCCTCGTCGGGCGTGCGGAGCGTAAGGCCGCCTGCCTGGATCGCAGCGAGGTGACGGCCGCGGGCGACGACGCTGACCTCCTCGCCCGCGAGGGCGAGGCGCACCGCGAGCTGGCCGCCGATGCCGCCGGCGCCGACGATGGCGAAACGCACGGGGCTTACTCGGCGGCTGCGGGGCGGCGGGCCTCGCGGATTAGATCAAGCACCCGGGCAGCAGCCTCGGGAATGTTGGTGCCGGGCCCGAAGATCGCCTTCACACCGGCGCCCAGCAGAAAGTCGTAATCCTCCTGCGGGATCACGCCGCCGCAGACCACGATGATGTCCCCTGCCCCCTGCTTCTTCAGCGCCTCGATCAGCTTCGGCGCGAGGGTGCGGTGCCCGGCCGCCTGGGACGAGACGCCGATCACGTGCACGTCGTTGTCGATCGCGTCCTGCGCCGCCTCGTCCGGCGTCTGGAAGAGGGGCCCCATATCGACGTCGAAGCCGATATCGGCGAAGGCGGTGGCGATGACCTTGGCACCGCGGTCGTGCCCGTCCTGGCCCATCTTGACGACGAGCATGCGGGGGCGGCGGCCTTCTTCGTCGGCGAAGGCGTCCACGTCCTTCTGGATCTGCTCGAAGCCCGCATCACCTTCGTAGGCCGAGCCATAGACGCCGGCGAGCGTGCGGGTCTCGGCGCGATGGCGGCCGAACACGTTCTCCATCGCCGAGCTGATCTCGCCCACGGTGGCGCGGGCGCGGGCGGCTTCGACCGCCAGCGCCAGCAGATTGCCCTCGCCCCGCGCGCCGTCCTCCAGCGCTTTCAGTGCCGCGTCGCAGGCCGCCTGATCGCGCCCGGCGCGTACGCGCTCGAGCTTGGCAACCTGGGCTTCGCGGACCTTCACGTTGTCGACGTTGAGGATATCGACCTTGTCCGGGTTCTCGGGGCGGTACTTGTTGACGCCAACGATGACCTCTTCGCCCCGGTCGATGGCGGCCTGGCGCTTGGCGGCAACCTCCTCGATACGGAGCTTGGGCATGCCGGAGGCCACCGCCTCGGTCATGCCGCCCAGTGCCTCGACCTCCTCGATCAGCGCCCAGGCGCGGTCGGCCAGCTCGTTGGTCAGGCTCTCGACGTAGTAGGAGCCGGCGAGCGGATCGATGACCTTGGTCACCCCGGTCTCGTGGTTGAGGATGAGCTGGGTGTTGCGGGCGACGCGGGCGGAGAACTCCGTCGGCAGCGCCATGGCCTCGTCGAACGCATTGGTATGCAGGCTCTGCGTGCCGCCAAGCACCGCGGCCAGCGCCTCATAGGCCGTGCGCACGATGTTGTTGTAGGGGTCCTGCTCCTGAAGGCTCACGCCGCTGGTCTGGCAATGGGTGCGGAGCATGAGGGAGCCGGGCTTCTTCGGCTCGAACTCCGACATGATCCGGTGCCAGAGCAGGCGCGCTGCGCGGAGCTTCGCGGCCTCCATGAAGAAATTCATGCCGA
>JBCBHB010000674.1:0-2037 GCA_038526025.1 Pseudomonadota bacterium | reverse complement strand
TCTCATCGTTGGCGGCGGCAACGCCGCGCTCTGCGCTGCCATCACGGCGCGCGAGACCGGTGCGACTGTCCTGATGCTGGAGGGAGCGCCGAAGCCCTACCGCGGCGGAAACTCCCGCCACACCAGGAACTTCCGCTGCATGCATTCGGGCCCACAGGGTGTGCTGACCGGGGAGTATGACGAGAACGAGTACTTCGAGGACCTGCTGAAGGTGACCGGCGGCAAGACCGACGAGACGCTTGCCCGCATGACCATCCGCGCCTCCGAAGGCTGCTATGGCTGGATGCAGGCGCACGGCGTCCACTTCCAACCCTCGCTCTCCGGCACCCTCTCGCTGTCGCGCACCAACGCCTTTTTCCTCGGTGGCGGCAAGGCGCTGGTGAACGCCTACTACCTCACGGCGCAGGACCTCGGCGTGGAGATCGCCTACGAGGCCGAGGTGACGCATCTGGACCATGACGGCACACGGATCCACACGGTCGAGGCCAGTATCGGCGGGGAGCGCGTGTGTCTGAGGCCCCGCGCCGTCATCGTCGCCTCCGGCGGGTTCCAGGCCGATCTCGACTGGTTGGCGGAGGCATGGGGGCCGGCGGCGCGGAACTTTCTCATCCGCGGCACCCCCTACAACCGCGGAACGGTGCTGAAAGACCTGCTCGACCAGGGCATCCAGAGCGTCGGGGACCCGACCCAGTGCCACGCCGTCGCCATCGATGGCCGCGCCCCGAAGTTCGACGGCGGCATCGTCACCCGGCTCGACTGCGTGCCCTTCGCCGTGGTCGTCAACAAGGACGGCCAGCGGTTCTATGACGAGGGCGAAGACGTCTGGCCCAAGCGCTACGCGATCTGGGGACGGCTCGTCGCCGCGCAGCCCGATCAAGTGGCCTACGCCGTGATCGACGCGAAGTCGCTGAACCTCTTCATGCCATCGGTCTTCCCGCCCGTTCAGGCCGATACCATCGAGGGGCTCGGTCAGCGGCTCGGCCTGCCGGGAGACGCCTTCAAGTCGACCGTCGAGCGCTTCAACGCCGCCTGCCGCGCAGGCAATTTCCACCCGACCGAACTCGACGGTCTCGCCACCGAGGGTATCGAGCCACCGAAAACGAACTGGGCGCGACCGATCAGCGAGCCGCCCTTCTACGGCTACGAACTCCGACCGGGCGTGACCTTCACCTATCTCGGCCTGCGCGTGGACGAAGGCGCTCAGGTGCAGGGAGCGGAGGGGCCGGTCGAGAACCTCTGGGCCGCTGGGGAGATCATGGCCGGCTCGATCCTCGGCCAGGGCTATCTGGCGGGGTTCGGCATGACCATCGGAACGGTCTTCGGACGCCTCGCAGGTCAAGGAGCCGCCGACTATGTCAACTGAACTCCTCGCCGAGGCCCGCCGCCAGGTCGAGATCTGCAACGCCTGTCGCTACTGCGAAGGCTACTGTTCGGTCTTTCCTGCGATCACCCGCCAACGCGCCTTCGCAGACGGTGATCTCACCCAGCTCGCAAACCTCTGCCATAACTGCCGCGGCTGCTACTACGCGTGCCAGTACACCGAGCCGCACCAATTCGCGCTGAACCTGCCCCGCGTGCTCGCCGAGGTCAGGCATGAAAGCTGGAAGGAGCACGCCTGGCCGCGCGGCTTCGCCCGGCTCTTCGACCGCTCAGGCGGCGTCATCGCGCTGCTGATCGTCGTCGGGACCGCCCTCCTCTTCGCCATCGCGCAGGCGCTACAGCCCGAGACTGGCGCGGGGTTCTACGCCTACATGTCCCACTCCCTGATGGTGGCGATCTTCGCACCGGCGTTCCTGCTGCCGCTGGCGGCCATCGGCGTCTCGCTCCGGCGCTACTGGCAGCATGTCGGCGGCGGCCGGCTCAGCCTTGCCGCGGTGCGCGATGCGTTCGGCGCAACGGCCCATTTGCGCAATCTCTCCGGCGGCCATGGCGAGGGATGCAACTTCGAGGACGGCGAGCGGTACTCGAACGCCCGCCGGAGGATCCACCAGGCGACGCTCTTCGGCTTCCTGCTCTGCTTCGCCTCCACCTCCAGCG
>JBCBHB010000673.1:0-2041 GCA_038526025.1 Pseudomonadota bacterium | reverse complement strand
ACCAGCCCGGCGCCTCCGAAAGCAGCGCGGGCGTGAAGGCGCCGCCGATCGCCACGCCGATGATCGGCACGAAGTAGCGGCGGAGCTGGAGCGGAAAGGTCAGGATCTCGCCCCGCAGCCGAAACCCCGCTACCGCCGCCCCCGCCACCGCGAGCAGCGAGCCCGAGAGCCAGGGCAGCGGCAGTGCGACGAGCTTGGCCAGCATCGCCCCGGCGATGCCGATCGCCATGGTGCCCGCCAGCGCCAGCGGGTCGTGCAAGGAACCGGTGATGCGGACCTTCTTCAACGCCCCCGCTCCAGCCTCGGTCATGCGTCGTTGAGGTGGCAGGCGCTGCGCCGCCCGTCGGCAACGGCGCGCAGTGCGGGCACCTCGGCGCTGCAGCGGGCATGGGCCTTGGGGCAGCGGGGGTGGAAATGGCAGCCGGGCGGGGGGTCGAGCGGCGAGGGGATCTCGCCTTTCACGGGCTCGAACTGGCGGCGGCGCTGGTCAAGCCGCGGCACCTCCGCAATCAGCGCCTGGGTATAGGGATGGTTCGGCGCCTCGAAGAGCGCCTCGGCCGGCCCCTCCTCCACCACGCGCCCGAGATACATGATCGCCACCCGGTCCGCGATATGGGCCACCACGCCGAGGTCGTGGCTGATGAAGAGGTAGGTGAGGTCGAGCTCAGCCCGCAGCTTCATGAAGAGGTTGAGCACCTGCGCCTGGATCGAGACGTCGAGCGCCGCGATCGCCTCGTCGCAGACAAGGAACCGCGGCTGGACGGCGAGCGCCCGGGCGATACCGATCCGCTGGCGCTGCCCGCCCGAGAACTGGTGCGGGTAGCGGCGCTTGAGACCGGGATCCAGCCCCACCTTCGTCAGCGTCTCGTCGACATAGTCCGCCACCTCGCCCCGCTGCACGAGGCCGTGGACGAGCGGCGCCTCGCCCACGATCTCCGACACGCGTTTGCGCGGATTGAGGGAGGCGAAGGGGTTCTGGAAGATCATCTGCACGGCGAGCTTCGCGTCGCGCCGGTCCGCGCCCGTCAGCCCGGCAATGTCCCGCCCCTCGAAGAGGATGCGGCCCTCCGTCGGCGGCAGCACGCCGGCGATCATCCGGCCGAGGGTGGACTTGCCGCAACCGGACTCGCCCACGAGACCCAGCACCTCGCCGGGCATGACGGCAAGATCGACGCTGTCGACCGCATGCACCGTCTCCTCCGCCGGACCGACACCGAGCCGGTAGGCGATCCGCCCCGCGGCGTCGTGGCGCTTCACAAAGCGCTTCGAGAGCCCGCGCACCTCGAGAATGGGCGTCACCGTTGCGGGAGGTGCCGTCTCGCTCATGGGCCCACCGACCGACAGCGCTCACGCCGCCGGGCGCAACGCCAGACCCCTCCCCCGGCCCCTCCCCTCGAAGGGGAGGGGGGCGAAATCCGCTCCCTCAGCGCCAAGCTGTGCAGCGGAGCGCTACCGGAGACACTGCCGCCCCCCTCCCCTTCGAGGGGAAGGGCCGGGGGAGGGGTCAGCGGAGGGGTCCGGTCTGGGTACGGGTCGCGCAAGAGCTCCTTCATGCCGGCAACCCTTCAAGATGGGGATGATGGCAGCGCGCCGTATGGGCGGAGGCATGCGCAACCGCCTCGGGCGCCACGCCGCAGGCTGCGCTCGCGCGCGGGCAGCGCGCCTGGAAGGCGCAGCCCGGCGGCAGGCGCGTAAGGTCCGGCGTCATGCCCGGGATCTGCGTGAGCGGCTGGCCCCGCCGGTTCGCGCCGGGAACGGAGCCGAGGAGGCCCACGGTATAGGGGTGAAGCGGCCGGTCGATCACGTCGTCCGTCGTCCCCTGCTCCACGATCCGCCCCGCATACATCACAGCGATCCGGTCCGCGAGGCCGGCCACCACGGCGAGATCATGCGTGATCCAGATCAGCGCCGTCCCCTCCTCCCGGCAAAGCTTCTGCGCCTCGGAGAGGATCTGCGCCTGGATCGTCACGTCGAGCGCCGTCGTGGGCTCGTCCGCGATGATCAGCTCCGGTGCGTTGAGGAAGGCGATGGCGATGGCCAC
>JBCBHB010000672.1:0-2048 GCA_038526025.1 Pseudomonadota bacterium | reverse complement strand
CCAGAACGGGTTGGGCGATTTGATGCCCACGAAGTCGCAGCGGATATCGGCCATGGGGCGTCTCCTGGCGTGAGGGCTGGGATGATGGCTCAGGCGTCGAGGATGCGCTCGAAGCCGCCGTGGATCAGGCGCTTGCCGTCGAAGGGCATGCTGTCGGGGGTCATCTGCATGCGCGGGTCATCCATGATGGCGCCCCAGGCTGCGTCGCGCACCGCCTTCGAGGGCCAGACGACGAAGCCGACCACGACGCTCTCCCCCTCGCCACGCTTCACCGCGTTGGGGAAGGAGGTGAGTTCGCCTTCCGGCACATCGTCGGCCCAGCACTCCGTGACCTGGAGTGCGCCATGCTCGCGGAAAACGGCGGCACAGTCGCTGGCATGGGTGATGTAGCGCTCACGGTTCGCGTCAGGCACGGCGGCGGCGAAGCAGTCGACATAACCGGTGGTCTCGGCATTCATGGCGGTCTCCTCCTGGTCGGCGCTGGGTTTACGACAGGCTCCGATGGATGCTCATGGCGGCATCCCGGCCCTGGGCGACGGCTGTGACGGTGAGGTCGTCGCCGGTGGCAGTGCAGTCTCCGGCAGCCCAGACACCGGGAAGGCTCGTGCGGCCCTCCGTGTCGGTGTAGACGCGGCCCTGCTGAAGCCGGAGGCCGGAGAAATTCACGGGGTCGTCCTCGAGCGTCTGACCGATGGCGCGGAGGACCTGATCGGCGTCGAGCCGGAACGTCTCGCCCGTGCCCTCGAGGCGGCCGTTCTCGCCGCTGCGGGTGTACTCGAACTCGATGCCCTGCACAGCGCCGTTTGCGTGGATGGCGACAGGCTTGGCCCAGTGGCGGAAGGCAACGCCCTTGGCCGCGGCCTGGCGCTGTTCCTTCTCGGAGGCGGGCATCGATTCAGGGCCGCGGCGGTAGACGAGGGTGACCGTCTCTGCGCCCAACAGCTTGGATTGCACGGCCGCGTCGATCGCGGTCATGCCGCCGCCGATCACCACGACGCGGCGGCCGACGGGCAGGGCGGTGAGATCGCCCGCCTGACGGAGATCGGCGATGAAGTCGACGGCGTCGGCCACGCCTGTGGCATCGTCACCCTCAGCGCCGAGGGCGTTGACCCCGCCGAGGCCGAGAGCGAGCAGGACGGCGTCATGGCCCTCTTGCAGGGCCGCGAGGGTAATGTCCCGTCCGAGGGCGCTGCCGTGGCGGATCGTGATGCCGCCGATCTCGAGCAGCCAGTCGACCTCCGCCTGGGCGAAGCCGCCGGCGGTCTTGTAGGCGGCGATGCCATATTCATTGAGGCCACCGGGCTTGGGCCGCGCGTCGTGGAGGGTGACGTCGTGGCCGAGCATGGCCAGGCGGTGGGCGGCTGCGAGGCCCGCGGGTCCGGCGCCGACGATGGCGATACGACGGCCCGTGGGGGCCGCGCGGGTGAAGGGGTGCTTGCCGGTGGCCATCTGCGCATCGGTCGCGAAGCGCTGGAGGCGACCGATCTGGACCGGCTTGCCTTCGGCCGCCTCGCGCACGCAGGCTTCTTCGCAAAGCGTCTCGGTCGGGCAGACGCGGGCGCACATGCCGCCGAGGATGTTGGCGTCGAAGATCGTCTGCGCCGCTTCGACCGGACGGCCCGTGGCGATCTGGCGGATAAAGAGCGGGATGTCGATCGCCGTGGGGCAGGCGGTGATGCAGGGCGCATCGTGGCAGAAATAGCAGCGGTCTGCGGCGACGAGCGCCTCATGGGCGTCGAGCGGCGGGTAGGCATCCTCGAAGTTGTGCGCGAGGGCCTCCGATGAGAGGCGCGCCGGCGCGATGCCGTCGGTGCGGTCCGCCACGGCGAGGGGGACGGTAGCTCTGGTGACGGTCATGGCGCGGTCCCTGCTGCTCTTTCCCCTTGAACGCTGCAGCGAAGGCGGGCGCTGATCAAGCGGTAAAATATCGGCGGGTGCCGAGAAAACGATGCCGGCGGGCTGCCGGACGCCCCGGCTTCGGGCGCTGCGCGCCCTAAGCGGCGCACGCCCGCCCAACAGTTCCGTGCCGGCGGGCGCGGCTGGCGGGC
>JBCBHB010000671.1:0-2058 GCA_038526025.1 Pseudomonadota bacterium | reverse complement strand
TCGCTGTGGCGCATTTTGCCGCGGGCGGGGCTGTCGCCGTGGTGGGCGCTGGCGGCGTTGATCCCCTTCGTTGGCCTGCCCGGGCTGCTCTTCGTGCTCGCGATGCGCCCATGGCCGGGTGACGATGCGCGCCTGGGCTCGCGGATGGGTGGCTCCTGATGGCCTATGTGCCGAAAGCGGAGGGAGAGGTCCTGTTGATCGGGCTGGGCGCGCAGAAGGCCGCGTCCACCTGGCTATGGGAGCAACTCGCCGCTCATCCGGACGTCCATCTGCAGCTGCCCAAAGAACACCACTACTGGGACGTGGTGCGCACCCCGTTCAACTGGGCTTTCAGCGTGATTGCCGAGGTGCGCCGGGCGCGGACCGAGCGGGCGCGCGGGATCTTCCGGCTGCGCGAGTTCTGGTCTGCCGAGGCACGGGCGGAGCGGGCGCGGCTTGTGGCCTATGAGGGCCTGTTCACCGGCGATGTGAACGACCACGGGCGCTACCTCGCCTACCTGTCGTTCAGCCGTGAGGGCCAGCGCGTGGTGGGCGACATCACGCCCGAATACGCGCTGCTGACGCGCGAGACCTATGCCGAGATCTTGGCGGTGCATCCCGATGTGCGCTTCGTCTACATCCTTCGCGACCCGGTCGACCGGCTCTGGTCCGGCGTGCGCTTCCGGCTCCGCCATCTCGTGGAGCGGGGGGTGATGGCGCGGGAGGGCCTGCTCGAGGCGTTCAAGCGTGCCCTGGAAGGGCCGGAGCAGCTCGACAACCGGTACTCGCGCTACGATCTCACGATCCAGGCGCTCGAGGCCGCGGTGCCGCGCGAGCGCATCCTCTACCTCTTCTACGAGACGATGTTCGAGCCGTCGGAGATTGCCCGTGTCGAAGCCTTTCTGGGTCTCGAGGGCATCGCGACCTCCGATGAGCGCGTGAATACGCAGGAGCGGATGCTCGACCTGCCGGACGGCCTTGCGGCGCGGGCCGCGGCGAGCCTTTCGGAGTGCTACGACTTTTGTGGGCGGCGCTTCGGCGACGCGGTGCCGGCGGCGTGGCATATGCCGCGGCTGAAGGATACGGGTCCGGCGGCCTAGCGGCCGGCGGAGCGGACGGGACGCGAAGGGCAGGGCGGCGCGCCGCCCGGGAGGACAGGGCATGGACGGCAGCACGAGCGATCTGGTCGCTGGCGAGCAGCGCATCCGCAACTTCAACATCAATTTCGGCCCGCAGCACCCGGCCGCGCATGGCGTGCTGCGCATGGTGCTGGAGCTCGACGGGGAGATCGTGGAGCGGACGGACCCGCATATCGGCCTCCTCCATCGCGGTACCGAGAAGCTGATGGAGAGCCGCACCTATCTCCAGAACCTGCCCTATTTCGACCGGCTCGATTACGTCTCGCCGATGAACCAGGAGCATGCCTGGTGCCTCGCGATCGAGCGGCTGACGGGCACGGAGGTGCCGCGCCGGGGCCAGCTCATTCGCGTGCTCTATTGCGAGATCGGGCGGATCCTGAACCATCTGCTCAACGTCACCACGCAGGCCATGGATGTGGGCGCGCTCACCCCGCCGCTCTGGGGCTTCGAGGAGCGCGAGAAGCTGATGGAGTTCTACGAGCGGGCCTGCGGGGCACGCCTCCATGCGGCCTATTTCCGCCCGGGCGGCGTGCATCAGGACCTGCCGCCGGAGCTGATCGACGATATCGAGGCCTGGTGCGACCCGTTCCTCGAGGTCTGCGACGATCTCGAGACGCTGCTGACCGACAACCGCATCTTCAAGCAGCGCAATGTGGATATCGGGGTGATCAGCCTCGAGGAGGCGCAGGCCTGGGGCTTCTCGGGCGTGATGGTCCGAGGCTCGGGCTGGGCCTGGGATCTGCGCCGCGCGCAGCCCTATGAGTGCTACAACGAGTTCGAATTCCAGATCCCCGTCGGCAAGAACGGCGACTGCTACGACCGCTATCTCTGCCGTATGGAAGAGATGCGCGAAAGCCTGAAGATCATGCGTCAGGCCCTTGAAAAGCTGGATCAATGCAAGGGCGATCCGGTTACGACCCATGACGGTAAGATCGCGCCG
>JBCBHB010000670.1:0-2060 GCA_038526025.1 Pseudomonadota bacterium | reverse complement strand
TCGCCAGCGGTGCCTGCACCGAGGCGGCCATCCCGCCGCTCGCCGCCGCCCTGCCCCGCCGCATCCGCCAGTTCAGCGCCGGCACATACACCCGCGCGGCAGACCTGCCGAAGGGCGGCGTCCTCGTCGTCGGCGCCTCCGCCTCCGGCGTCCAGATCGCCTCCGAGATCCAGGCCTCGGGCCGGCAGGTCGTGCTCGCCACCAGCAGCCATCTCCGCCTGCCCCGCAGCTATCGCGGGCGCGACATCGAATGGTGGCTCGACGCCATCGGCGCGCTCGACGAGGGCATCGAGACGGTGGACGACGTCGACCGCGTGCGCCGAACCCCCTCCCCGCAGCTCTCCGGCAAGCCGGACCCTGTGGACCTAGGCGCGCTGCAGGCCCGCGGGGTCGAGATCACCGGCCGCCTCTGCCAGGTGCGGGACGGCGAGGCGCTCTTCTCCGGCGGCCTCGGCCATCTGGTGGCATCGGCGGATCTCAAGCTCGCCCGCCTCTGCCGCCGCATTGACGCGTGGGCGGCCGACCATCTCGCCGGCACCAGCCTCCCACCGGCCGAGACGCCGGCGCCAACACCCCTGCCCCGCACACCGCGCCTTTCGCTCGACCTCAACGCGGGCGAGATCGGCACGGTTGTCTGGGCCACGGGCTACCGGCCGGACTTCTCCTGGCTCGGCTTGCCGGTCTTCGATGCCCGTCAGCGCCTTCGCCACCAGGGCGGCGTCGTCACGCCTGTGCCCGGTCTCTACGTCCTCGGCCTGCCCTTTCTCCGCCGCCGCCGCTCCGCGCTCCTCTCGGGCGTGGGCGGTGATGCGAACGCCCTCGCCCGCCATCTCGAGCGCCGCCTCCGCCAGAGCGCGGCCGCCTGAAGGAGACACCCCATGTACCTGAACGGCCGCTATCCGACATCGACCTCCGGCCCCCTTCCGAGCCCCCTGCCAAGCGCCCGCCGCCGGGCGCAGTCGCCGGGCGGCACACTTTTCGGCTCGGTGCTCGAGACCATCGGCAACACGCCCGTGGTGCGCCTTAACCGCCTCGCGCCGTCGCATGTCGAGCTCTATGCCAAGCTCGAGGCCTTCAATCCCATGGGCTCGGTGAAGGACAGGCTGGCCCTCGCGGTCATCGAGGCTGCGGAACGCAGCGGCGCCCTCCGCCCGGGCCAGACCGTCATCGAAGCCACCTCCGGCAACACCGGCATCGGCCTCGCCATGGTCTGCGCGCGGAAAGGCTACCCGCTCGTCATCGTGATGGCGGAGAACTTCAGCGTCGAACGCCGCCGCCTCATGCGCTTTCTCGGCGCCAAGGTCGTCCTGACCTCCGCGGCCGAGCGCGGCACCGGCATGTTCGCCACGGCCGAGCGCCTGGCCGAGAAGCACGGCTGGTTCTTCACCCGCCAGTTCGAGAACGCGGTGAACGCCGAGATCCATGCCGCCACCACCGCCCGCGAGATCCTGACCGATTTCGGCATGCGCGGGCTCGACTACTGGGTGACCGGCGCGGGCACGGGCGGCACGCTCAATGGCGTCGCCCGCGTGCTCAAGACCGAAAGTCCCCGCACGCAGGTCGTCGTCGCCGAACCCGAGAACGCCCAGATCCTCTCGAGCGACATCCCCCAGGCGCGCCGGCCCGACGGTGCGGCCGCCCGCAGCCACCCCCTCTCCCGTGCCCATCCCGTCCAGGGCTGGACGCCGGACTTCATCCCCAAGCTCGCGGACGAGGCGAAGCACGCGGGCCATTTGGATCGCTTCGCCCCCGTCTCGGGCCACGATGCCCTGCGCCTCGCCCGCGCGCTGGCCACCGAGGAAGGCATCTTCAGCGGCATCAGCGGCGGCGCCACCCTCGCTGCGGCGCTCGATGTCGCCGAGACGGCGCCCGAAGGCGCCCGCATCCTCGCCATGATCCCCGACACGGGCGAGCGCTACCTCTCGACCCCGCTTTTCGAGGACATTCCCGCGGGCATGACCGAGGCGGAGCAGGAGATCGCCGGCTCCATCCCGCCCCTCCGCCGCAAGCCCGCCGCAGACGCCCCGCGAAAGCCCGAGGAGATCGACCCAGGGGCCGCC
>JBCBHB010000669.1:0-2066 GCA_038526025.1 Pseudomonadota bacterium | reverse complement strand
CGCCGCACTGGCCGCCGGGATCGGGCATTTCAACGTCGAGAGCGAGCCGGAGCTCGAGGTTCTCTCCGCCGTGGCGGCAGCGATGGGGGCGACGGCACGCATCGCCGTGCGCGTGAACCCTGATGTGGACGCAAAGACCCACGCGAAGATCTCCACCGGCAAGTCGGAGGACAAGTTCGGCGTGCCGATCGACCGCGCGCCCGCCCTCTATGCCCGCGCCGCCGCGCTGCCCGGCATCGAGGTGGTGGGCGTGGACGTGCATATCGGCAGCCAGCTGACCGAGCTCGAGCCCTTCGAAGCGGCGTTCGGCAAGGTGGCGGAGCTGACGGAGCAGTTGCGCGCGGCCGGGCACGACATCCGCCAGCTCGACCTCGGCGGCGGGCTCGGCATTCCCTACCAGATGTCGAACCAGGCGCCGCCCCTGCCCTTCGACTATGGCGCGCTCATCAAGCGCACGGTGGGGCATCTCGGCTGCAGGGTGACCATCGAACCCGGGCGGCTGATCGCGGGCAATGCGGGGCTGCTGGTCTCGAGGGTGATCTACCGGAAGGAGGGCGCGGGGCGGGACTTTCTGATTCTCGACGCCGCGATGAACGACCTCATCCGCCCAGCGATGTACGAGGCCTATCACGAAATCGTGCCCGTGCTGGAGCCCGCGCCGAACGCGCCCCTCTCGCCCGTGGATATCGTGGGGCCCGTTTGCGAGAGCGGGGATACCTTCGCGAAGCAGCGCCAGCTGCCGCCCATAGGCCCGGGCGATCTGGTCGCATTCCGTTCGGCGGGCGCTTATGGCGCGGTAATGTCGTCGGAGTACAACTCCCGGCCGCTTGCGCCGGAGGTGCTCGTGCGCGGCGCGGCCTTTGCCACCGTACGGTCGCGGCCCACATTGGAGGAGATGCTGGCGCGTGATAGCGTGCCCGCGTGGATCAGCGAGCCGGCCGAGGTCTGACGGGAGGAGCCCGGGGCCACGGCGCGGCTAAGGAAAGGCGCCCATGGCCCTACGTTCAGGACCCCGGACCACCGGCAGCCCCACGGCGGAGCGCGACCCTCTCTTCCGGCCCGACCCGAGAACGCGACAGCTGATCTCCCGCAGCCGCTGGGCGCTGCTGCTGGAGCGGCTGGCGCGGGCGCTGTGGCCGGGTGTGAGCGCGGTGGCAGTGGTCCTCGGCCTCACCTTCCTCGGCTTCTTCGGGGCGATGCCGGCGCCGGTGCACCCCTTCGTGGTGGCGGCGGGGGGTGTCTTCGTCCTGGCAGCGTTCGTCTGGGGCTTCCTCGGTTTCCGCTGGCCGAGCGTTGCCGAGGCGCGCGCCCGGCTGGACGCGGACAGTGCCTCGAAGCCGCTGGGCATTCTCTCCGACGCGCAGGCCTTCGGGCGGCAGGACGCGACCGCACGTGCAATCTGGCTGGAGCATCAGCGCCGGGCGGAGCGGGCGCTCTCTTCCCTGTCGGCGCGGAAGGCGGATCTGAGGCTGGCGGGGCTTGATGTCTGGGCGCTGCGGCTCTTCGCGCCGGTGGTGCTGCTCGCGGGCCTCGTGGGCGCCAACGGGCAGTGGGGCGAACGGCTTGCGACGCTGCTGGCCCCGCCCGTTCCACCCGCTGCGGCCGCGACGGCGCCGGCCTTCGAGCGCGTGCCCCTGGCCGAAGCCTGGGTGGTGCCGCCGGCGCATACGGGCATGTCGACCGTCTATCTCGACCGGGACACCGCCGAGTTCACGCTGCCGCAAGGCTCGGACATCACGCTGCGGGTGACCGACCTCGAGACAGCACCGGTGGTGGACGCGCCGGGGATCGAGAGCGAACTCGGCCTGCAATCCCTCGGCGCGGGGCTGCACGAGCTGCGCGGCAAGCTTTCCACCTCCGGCCCGCTGACCGTGACGAACGAGACCGAGGCGATGGCCGGCTGGTCGATCACCGTGACCCCCGACGCGCCGCCGGAGATTGCGCTGGACGGGGAGCCGACGGGCACCTTCGCGGGGGCGCTGGAGCTCGGCTTCGAAGCGTCGGACGATTACGGCGTGGCCTCCGCCTGGGCGGAGATCGTGCCGCCGGGCGGGATCGAGCCCGGC
>JBCBHB010000668.1:0-2074 GCA_038526025.1 Pseudomonadota bacterium | reverse complement strand
GGCGCGGGTGCCTTCCTCCATCGCCATCACACGGTCGACCATCTCGCTCACCTGCTGTGCCTCGATGGGCAGGCCGGTGGCGGGGGAGAAGGGCGTGCCGGCGCGGGCGAAGAGCAGGCGCAGATAGTCGTAGATCTCGGTGACCGTGCCGACGGTGGAGCGCGGGTTGCGCGACGTGGTCTTCTGCTCGATCGAGATGGCCGGCGAGAGCCCCTCGATATGGTCCACATCCGGCTTCTCCATCATCTGGAGGAACTGGCGGGCATAGGCGCTGAGGCTTTCGACGTAGCGGCGCTGACCCTCGGCGTAGATCGTGTCGAAGGCGAGGGACGACTTCCCGGAGCCCGAGAGGCCTGTGATGACCGTCAGGCTGTTGCGCGGGATATCGACATCGACGCCCTTGAGATTGTGCTCACGCGCGCCGCGCACCGAGATGTGCTTGAGTTCTGCCATGCCGCCTGCCCTTGAAACCAGCACCTGCAGATAAGCCGAGCCTGCGCGGTTGCGAGTCATCATGAGCGTAAACAAATCATGAACATGACGCAAGGGTGCCGAGGCTCAGCTTCGGGCGACGGGCGCTCAGTCTACTCGGTGGCGTCTGGCCACGCCTGGTCGGTATCCGGGTTGTCTCCCTGGGAAGCGAGCAGCAGAAGCCTTCGTTCCGCTTCGCAGGCGATGGCGGGCCTCGGAGCGGCCTGCGGATAGCTCTCGAGATCGGAACTGAACGCGGCGGCGCCATCGAGCCAACGCGTTGCGAGCGCTTCGTTCGACGCGGCGAACCGGCTGAGGAAGGCTGCGGCCTCGCCGCGCGAGGCAGGGGGCTGGCGATCGGCCTCGAAACATGCAAGCCGTTGCTCAAGCTGCGAGCGCAGCGGGTTCCCCGGCAAGAGGCGCGCGCCGTTCGCCCGGTTCAGGATCTCGAGGCTTGGCGAGTCCGGGCTGGCGTTCAGGCGCGGGACCGGCGCGAAGCCTTCAGCGTCGATTTGAAGCGCGCTGTAGAAGAGGTCCACACTGTCCACACCCGCGTTGCCGCTGCCCTTGCCCACGAGGACGGGCAGGATCGCCTCGTCCCCGAACACTGCCGCCCAGTCCGCCAGCAGGGCGGCATAATCGTAGAACCGCCGCTCGGCGGCGCTTTCGAGCGTTGGGAAACCGGCCGACGCCATGTGGCCGGTGCGGATGAGTTGTGCGCGCCGCCGAAGGGCCAACACGTCCTGCCGCAGGAGAAACACGACGATGCGAAAGCGGGCGAAGGATGGACGGAGGAGTGCGCCCAGTGTCTCCACGGCATCGCGCGGCAGCCGCTGAAGGTCCTCGCTGGAGATGAGCACCTGGCGATGGTGTTCGGCGAGCGCTGCGAGCCGAGCGGTGACGTCGGCCCGATGCGCGGCATGGGCTGTGGGACACCCCGCGAAGGCGTTGCCGGCCATCGCTGCATCCTCGCTTTCCACCGGCAGGGCGGCGGCGGCGAGCAGCTTGTGGTTTCGGTGCCCCAGGAATTCCGGCCAGGCGATGCCCGCCGAGGCCAGCCGGGCGCGGTTGGCATGGAGCGATTCCTGGATGGAGGTCGTCCCGGTCTTCTCCGCGCCGATATGTATCGTGCACAGCGCCCCACCGTCTGCCCCGCCCCCGGCCATCCGCACCTCCCGCGTCTGAGCGCACCGGTTTTCGTGGATTGCGGTTAGCAAAAGGTGGAAGCTGTGCGGGCACGCTGGGGTGTCGTGGGGCGGCAGGAGGGAGATGCAGCATGCAGGATGGCTGGGAGCGATATGTTCCGGCGCTGCTCTACGGGGCCGCGGGGCTCGTGGGCGGCGTGGTTGCCGTGCTGATCGGCCCGCTTCTGGGGCTGGACGACGGTCCGGACGCGTGGCTCACGCCGCTCCTTTCAGGCGCCGTCGGCTACGGCTACGGCTGGTACACGTCGCGCCCGCGGCAGAACGAGGGTGTGGAGCCGGTGGAGGATGAGGACCGCAACGACGAGCGTTGAGGGGCGCGACCGGGCGGTGATGATCCGCAATTGCGCAGGCCGCGCGCATCGCTAGAGTGGCGCCTCCAGACTGTTCGGGGAGAAAAG
>JBCBHB010000667.1:0-2075 GCA_038526025.1 Pseudomonadota bacterium | reverse complement strand
AGGCGATCGCGGCGCGCATGGCGGCGGAGGGCTACGACGTGGTCGGCCTCGCCCGCGGTCCCTTCGAAGGCCCCGGCATCCAGCGCCAGGTCGACCTCAACGACGCTTCGGCGAAGGCCACGCTGGCCGAGATCGCGGCCGAATGCGGCGCCTGCCGCCTGGTGGCCAATGCCGGCATCGTCACCGTGGGCAGCGTGGCGGAGGTCTCGGACGCGGATTTCGAGGCGACCATGCGGGTCAACGTCCAATCCGTCATCTGGGCGGTGCAGGCCGTGCTGCCGGCCATGCAGGAAGCGGGCTTCGGGCGGATCGTGACGCTCGGCAGCCGCGCGGCCCTCGGCAAGGCGACGCGTGCCTCCTACTCAAGCTCCAAGGCCGCGATCACCGGGCTGACCCGCTCGCTGGCCCTCGAACTCGCGCCCCATGGCATCACCGTGAACGGCGTGGCGCCAGGGCCCATCGACACCGAGATGTTCGCGACCGACCAGCCCCCGGGCAGCCCCGCGCGCGAGGCGCTTCTCGCCCGCGTCCCCCTCCGCCGCATGGGGCTGCCGGAGGAAGTGGCCGCCGCCGTTGCGCATCTGGTCTCGGACGAAGCGGGCTTCACCACGGGCCAGATGCTGCATGTCTGCGGCGGTCTCAGCGTGGGAGGCATGGGCGCATGAGTGCCGCGAACGGACCCCCACCCCGGCCCTCCCCCTCGGAGGGGGAGGGGGCGATATCCGCGGGCGCCCGCTCCCGGGCGACGACGCTCGCGGATCTGATGACGCCGAACTCCATCGCCATCGTCGGCGCGTCGGACGATCCCACCCGCATCGGCGGCCGGCCCGTCGCCCATATGAAGAACCAGGGCTTTCCGGGTGCGGTCTACCCCGTGAACCCGAAGCGGGACCGGGTGCAGGATCTCCCCTCCTATCCGAGCCTTGCGGACGTGCCCGGCGAGGTCGATTTCGTGCTCGTCGCGGTGCCGGCGAAAGGCGTGCCGGCGGTGATCCGGCAGGCGGTGGCGAAGAGGGCGAAGACCGCGCTGATCTTCTCGTCCAACTTCGCCGAAGCCTCACCCGAGGGCGCCGCGCTGCAGGCGGAGGTCAGCGGCATCGCCCGGGCCGGCGGCCTGCGCGTCATCGGCCCCAACTGCCTCGGCCTCTTCGACAGCGCGCACGGCTTCTACCCCACCTTCTCCAGCACCATCGACCGTGCGACCCCCAAGCCCGGCGGCATCGCCATCGCCTCCCAGTCCGGCGCCTATGGCAGCCATATCTACATGGTCAGCCACGAGCGCGGCCTCGGCATGCGCTACTGGCTCACCACCGGGAACGAGGCGGATGTCCATGTGGCCGAGGTCATCAGGCTGATGGCGGAGGACGACAGCGTCCACACCATCATGGCCTATGCCGAGAGCATCAAGGACGGCGACGCGCTGGTCGCGGCTCTCGAGACCGCCCGCGCGGAGCGTAAGCCCGTTGTGTTCATGAAGGTTGGCCGATCCGATGTCGGCGCCGCCGCTGCCTCCTCGCATACTGCATCGCTGGCGGGAGAGGATGCGGTCTATGACGCGGTGTTGCGCGCTCACGGCGCCTACCGCGCGCGCACCACCGAGGAGATGCTCGACATCGCCTATGCCGCGCGCCCGCGCATCTACCCCGCCGGGCGCAAGATCGGCCTTGTCACCATCTCCGGCGGCGCAGGCGTGTTGATGGCGGATGCGGCGGCGGATCACGGGCTGGACGTGGCCCCGATGCCCGAGGCCGCGCAAGCGGAGCTGAAGGAGCTCGTCCCCTTCGCGTCGCCCATGAACCCGGTGGATGTGACGGCGCAATTCTTCAACGATCTCAGCATTGTACCGCGCTTTACCAAGGCAATGCTCGATGATGGCGGCTATGACGGGCTGCTGGGTTTCTGGACCTCCGTCGCCGGCTCCCCGCATCTTTCGGCGCCGCTGCTGGCCGGGCTGAAGGAGGCGATGGCGGGGCGCGAGGGCAAGCTCTTCGTCCACTCCGTGATCGCCAGCCGAGAAATCCGCGCGCAGTACGAGGCCGAGGGGTTTCCCCAGCCTCGGTTTTATGAAGGATATC
>JBCBHB010000666.1:0-2031 GCA_038526025.1 Pseudomonadota bacterium | reverse complement strand
CCCGATCTTCGTGGAGGATGCCGTGCGGCTCTTGTGTGCGGCCCTCGAAGGGGACGAGCGCGTCGGAGATTTCCGTGTGGTGGCGAGCCACCAGGAGTCGCTCCACAGCCATGATGCGGTGTCGGTGCTGACGAAGGGTGAGACCTTCGCGCAGGCGAGCCTCGACCCGCAGCTCTTCGCGTCGCTCTACCACGTAGGCTGAGGCCGCGTGCGAGGGCCGGGTGGGGAAGGGCGGGCCGACAGGTGCCCGGCCTCCTCGCCCCGCCAGCCCTTCGGCTGGCAGGTCTCCGCGGCCGCCCACCCGCCGGCCCGCCCCCAGCGGGGAGCCGGCGGCATGGGCGCTCAGGCAGCGAGGCCGGCGATCGCGTCTTCCGCTTCGCGGCGCGCGGCATCGCCCCGGCTCATCTGACGGTCGGCCTTCACAACCTCGATATCCTGGATGCCAATGAAGCCGAGGACATGGCGGATCCAGGGGGTCGCGAAGTCGATGGCGCTGTCGACCTCCGTCCCGCCTGAGGCGACGACGACAATGGCGTTCTTGCCTTCGAGCAGGCCGACGGGGCCGTTCTCGGTGTATCTGAACGTGCGCCTTGCGCGGGCCACGAGGTCGATCCATGCCTTGAAGGCTGCGGGCACGCCGAAATTGTAGACCGGCACGCCGATCACGATGGTATCCGCGGCCTCGATCTCGGCGATCAGCGTTTCGGAGAGGGCGAGCGCCGCGTCTTGTTCCGGCGTCCGCTCCTCGGCCGCGGTGAAGTTGGCCCCGATCCAGGCTTCGTCGATCAGCGGCAGGCCATCGGCCAGATCTCGGTAGATGACGCGCTGCGCCCCCTCGCCAGCCCTCTGGCCGGCGACGACAGCGGCGGTGAGGGCGCGGGTGGTGCTGCCCGCACGCCGCATGCTGGCATCGAGATGCAGAACGGTTTTGGTCTCGGTCATCATCAGTCTCCCATGCTTCTGGCGGCCACCCTTTGGCGGCGGCGTTGCGCTTGGCATGACAAATGACGCTTGAACTTTGGATCGCAATTCGCATTTGAGAGTTAGGAGAATTGCAGAACAGAGAATAATCGGTGGACCATGGATCGCTTTGAAGACATGCGGTGTTTCATCCAGGTGGTGGACCATGGCAGCGTGACGCGCGCGGCGGAGACGATGTCGATCGCGCCATCTGCGGTGTCGCGCCGTATCAAGGAACTTGAGCATCGACTTGGCGTGCAGCTCCTGGCGCGGACCACGCGGCGCATGAAGCTCACGGATGCCGGGCAGACCTTCTACGACCGGTCGCTGAGGATCCTGGCGGATCTGGAGGAGGCGGAAGGGGAGGTCTCCGACGCCTCGCGGGCGCTCTACGGGCCGCTACGGCTGGCAGCACCGCTCGACTTCGGGACGCAGCACCTGGCGCCCATCCTGAACCAGTTCGTGGAAGAGCATGACGGCCTGACGCTCGATCTCGAGCTCTCCGACCGCATGGCGGACCTGGTGGGCGAGGGGTTCGACCTGGCGCTGCGCATCGGCGCCTTGCGGGACAGCTCCCTCATCGCCCGCAAGCTCGGGGAGATCGGGATGCATGCGGTGGCCTCGCCCGGCTTCCTGCGGGGCCGGGAGATGCCGCTGCGCCCGGAGGATATGGGGGACTGGCCCGCCCTCGTCTACAGCGGGTCGGAGCGCGCGGATATCTGGCGCTTCCGCCGGCCGGACGGCGAAGAAGGCAGCGTGCAGATGACCGTTCGGCTGCGCGCGAACAATGGCGGCGTGCTCGCGAAGGCTGCGGAGGATGGGCTTGGTGTGACGCTGCAGCCCTCGTTCGTGGCGGCGGCGGGGATCGATTCCGGGCGGCTGGTCGAGCTTATGCCCGACCATGAGTGGCCAACGCTCAACCTATACGCGGTCTACCCGCAGACGCGGCATCTCTCAGCCAAGGCCCGGGCGCTGATAGAGTTCCTGAAGCTGCGGTTCAGTGCCGGGCGCGGCGTTTGGGTGCGGGCGATGGCGCACGGGGAGGACGCTGAGATCCTTCCCGGTAGATCG
>JBCBHB010000665.1:0-2077 GCA_038526025.1 Pseudomonadota bacterium | reverse complement strand
GCACTTCGGCCAACCCCGCCACGTCCCCGCCGATGCCCTTCGTGCGGGCGGCCTTGAGGTTGATCGCATTGTCCATCGCGAGCGGGCCATCGACGAGGCCGCCAGTGATCTGGCCCCGGTCTGCCATCTTGGCGATCAGCGCGGCGTCCACGGAGCTTTGGATCGATGTGTTCACGGTCTCGACTGCGGAGAGCACGCCGACCTTGGGCTTCTCGATCCCGATCGCGCGGGCCAGGTCGATCGCGTTCTGGACGATGTCGACCTTCGTTGCGAGGTCGGGCGCGATGTTGATCGCGGCGTCCGTCACGAGAAGCGGTGTGTCGAGGCCGGGCACATCCATCACGAACACATGGGTGAAGCGCCGGCCCGCCCGCAGCCCACGGTCCCGCCGCAGGCAGGCGCGCAGCAGCTCATCGGTGTGAAGATGGCCTTTCATGACCGCTCGCGCCCGGCCGTCGGCAACAAGATCCACGGCCTTGTTCGCGGCGGCCTCGTGCGATGCCGCGGCGATGATCTCGATGCCATCCGTCGACAGTCCGGCCTCCGCCGCCGCAGCAGCGATGCGCTCCGGCGCGCCGACCAGTATGGGCGTGATGATCGTGTGCCGCATGGCAAGGAGGGCGCCTGAGAGACTGTTCGGCTCCTCGGGCGCGACCACCGCCGTCGGGATGGGGTCGAGCGGTGCGGCACGGGCCAGGAGATCGTCGAAATGCCGATGGCGCTCGACCAGCAGGCCCGGCACCTCGAACGCTTCGAATTTCAGCCGGCGCTCGGGCGCACGCACCCAGGCCTCGCCATCCAGCAGCAGCGTGTCATCGGCTGGACGGTGCACCGTGGTCGCCAGCCGCACGCGCCGGTCGGACCCGGTCTCGACCACTTCGACCGCCGCAAGAAGCTCGTCGCCCACGGCCGCACGGGCATGGAAGTTGAAGTTCTGCGAGAGATAGACCGTGCCCGCGCCCGGCAACATCGTGCCCAGCACGGCGGACACCAGGCTGCCGACGAAGAGCGCGGGCGCCACAGCCTCTGGCACACCGTCCCCATCGCCGTCATGTGTGCTGAGATGCAGCGGATTGTGGTTCCCGGTCGTCGCGGCAAAGGCAAAGAAGTCGTCCTCTGTGCACAGGCGGCGAAGCTCCGCGCGTTGGCCCGGTTCGATGGCGTCGAAAGGCGTGTTCTCGAGCGTCGTCATGGGGCCTCCGCTTCTGCTGCAGTGCACACAACACCATAGGAGCAGGCTTGCGCGACAGTATGATGTCGCGGCCGGTCGTGACCGGCTTCACCCTTTCTCCACCATATCGCGGCATCACCCTCTCTGTGAGCATCGGCGGGTGAGGTTGGAGATGGCGGGCTTGGCACTGGCGGTTGAGGCGCGGGGCATGGCGGCGCTCGAGGCCGCGAACCGTCACGCCCGGGCGGAGGTTGCGGCGTTTCGCGCGGGTCGCGCTGCGGGGGAGCACGGGCTGATCGATGCGCGGTTCCACCGTTTCAAGAACCGCTTCCCCTACCACGGTTTCATCGAGATCGAGGCGGCGGGTGAGCGCTTCGTGATGTTGTCGACGAACGACGATCTCGTGGCGATGAGCCATTTCTGGCATGGCGCCGATGCGTGGGAGCCGATGTCGCTCGGCGTCTGGCGTGGCTGGGTGGGGGAGAGCGCGCGGGTGCTCGATGTCGGGGCCTTCTCGGGTCTCTACGGCCTGGTCGCGGCCGCGGCGGCGCCGGCTGCTGAGGTGGTCGCGGTGGAGGCGGCGCGGCGGACCTATGGCCGCCTGCTTTCGAACATCCAGGCGAACGGGTTCGACGGCCGGATGCGCGCGGTGAACCGCGCCGTTGCGGCCGGGCCCGGCCTGACGACGTTCAAGCGCTTTCGCGGAGAGAACATCCTCGGGATCGGCGACAGCCTTCTGGAGAAGGACGGGATGGCCGTGCTCTCTGCCGAGGAACGGGTCGAGACCGTGGCGATCGATGCCTTGCTGGCGGCGGAGGGCTTCGCGCCGGACATCGTGAAGATCGATGTGGAGGGCGCGGAGCTGATGGCGCTTGAAGGAATGGAAGCGTTACTGAGCGAAGGCCG
>JBCBHB010000664.1:0-2088 GCA_038526025.1 Pseudomonadota bacterium | reverse complement strand
GCGCTCAGCCGGGTCGCCGCGGCGCGGCCCGCGGTCGAGTAACCGGCGTCGCCGGAAGGGAGACCGGCCATCCGACCCCGCCGCGCGCGGCCCTCGGCGCTCGCCGGGCTTAAGGGTGGAGATCGAGGCTGACGACCGGCCGGTCCGCCTTCCGGCGCGCCAGCTCCACAAAGCCGCGCTCGAAGAACTGGGCCGCAACGCCGTGGTAGAGCGCGCTTGCCGCCTTTTTCGCGCCGCCCGCTGCGCCGGCCTCAACCGGGCAGGCATCGAGCCGCCGCGCTCCTTGCGCCCGCGCCCAGGCAATGGCGGCCTCCAGCAGCGCGGCACCATGCCCCCGGCGTCGCCTGCCGGAGCGGACGACGAAGCAGCTGATGCCCCATACACCCGGGTCCGCTGCATCGGCCGGGTCTGTAGGGGCGGTCAGCCTCTTCGGCGCGTTCCACTCGGGCACCGCGGCGCGCGGGCCCACCTGAACCCAGCCCACGGGCTCCCCCGCCGCATACCCGACCAGCCCGGGTGGCGGGCCGGCCTCCACGATGGCGCGCAGGCGGGCCTTGTTCTCGGCCCCGCCGCCCGCGCCCAGCGTCGTGCCCACTCCCGCCTCACGCGGCAGGCGCCACCACATGCACCAGCAGCGCCCGCATTCGCCCTTCCCGTCCTCGCCCCCGAAGACCGTGACGAGATCCTCCCAGCGTGCGGGGGTGAGCGGATGGGCTTCGAAGTCTTCCATAGGCCGCACGCTCCGCGCCGTGCGCGGAGCGGTCAACTGACATCATGCTGACAGGGCGGCTTACTCGGTGCTCACTTCCGGCTTCGGGTCGAGCCGCGGGGGCACGGCCAGAAGCCCGGGCGGCCGCGCCGCGCCAGCATCGGCCGGCGGTACCGGATTGATGTTCATCAGGTAGCTGTCCGGCTCGTTCGGCCGCACCGCAGGCTCGGTCGAGGAGCCGACCTGGATCTCGCTCGATCCATCCGTCTCGCCCGGCAGCGCGGCATCGAGCCCCGGCATCTCCGCCGGTTCCGGTCGACCCACGGCCAGCGCATCCGGCGTCGGCGGCTCGCTGTCGAGCGCGGCGATCGAGGGCACCTTGTTCGTGGTCTCCGGTTCCTCGGCGGGATCGCGGGCCAGCGAGAATGTCCCGGGCACAAGCTGCGGCCCGCTCGTCGCGTCCCCTTCTCGGCCGCCCGCATCGTCCCGGGCCGAGAGCAGCGTCCCGTCGAGCGAGGGCGCCAGGAGATGCACTTCATCGATGCCGGCCACCTCGGCCAGTAGGAACCACGCCAGCGCCGCCACGTTCGGGTCCCGCGCCTCGATATGCACCGGCACATGGCCCCAGGGCAGGTCGAGCGACTTGAAGTTGCCCACCGTCGCCACGGCAAGATCGGAGAGCGGCAGCGGCGCCGCATCGCCCGTCTCGCTCTCGCCACCGGCAAGGTCGATCACCGAGGCTTCGACGACCGTCAGCTCGTCCGGCGAGCCGGCCCGCCCGTCGCCCACCTCGAGTTCCGCGTCGATCGGCTCGGGCAGGCCCAGCGGCACGCGCACGAGCCGCGTTACCTGCAGACCCGCCTCGGGCCAGCTGCTCCGGTCCGCATCCAGCAGCGCGAGTTTCTCGGCACCCGCATCCTTCAGCGCCCAGAACACGCGCGCGGCAACACCCATGCCCGCGTAGCTGTCCTCGCCCGGCACCAGGATGATTGGCGAGGAGAGGTCGAGTTCCGCCGCCTTGAGCAGAACCTCCATCGCACGCTCGTCGCTCGCCGCCGCGCCCCAGTGCTCGAAGGGCAGGGAGATGGCGCCTTCGATCACATGCTCGGTGTCGCCCCCCTGGTCGGCGAGGTCGACGATCTGGGGTGCGCTCGTGTCTTTCGCCGTGCGGAGGGCGGAGCGGAGCATCTGGGCCGAGATGATCGCACCCGAACGCTGCGCCGCAACGCTCGAGCCGCGGGTGGGTACCTTGAAGCGGATGCCCTCGGGCGAGCTGCGCGCAACCTCGGTCTCCACCTTCGCCTCGCGCCGGTCGATCGCGGGTAGCGCGCCGCCCCTTCCGCCGCCAGGCCGTGATCGCGGCCCTGCTTGGCGCGACC
>JBCBHB010000663.1:0-2090 GCA_038526025.1 Pseudomonadota bacterium | reverse complement strand
GGCCGGGATCACGCGCGATGCGATCAGCGTCGATGCCCTGTGGGAGGGCCGCGCTTTCCGCCTCTTCGACACGGCGGGCATGCGCAAGAAGGCCAAGGTGCAGGAGAAGCTCGAGAAGCTCTCTGTCTCCGACGGTCTGCGCGCGGTGCGCTTCGCCGAGGTCGTGATCCTGCTCATGGACGTCGAGAGCGCCTTCGAGACGCAGGACCTGCGGATCGCCGACCTCGCGGAGCGAGAGGGGCGTGCCGTGGTCTTTGCCGTCAACAAATGGGACGCGGCGGAAGACCGTCAGCAGCTGCTGAAGGACCTGCATGAGCGCGCGGGCCGCCTGCTGCCGCAACTCGCGGGCACCCCGCTCGTCACCGTCAGCGCCCTCACGGGCAAGGGGCTCGACAAGCTGAAGGGCGCGGTGGAGCGCCAGCACCGGATCTGGAACATGCGCGTGCCCACGGCCCGGCTGAACGAGTGGCTTTCCGCCATGCTCTCGGCCCACCCGCCGCCGGCCCCGGGCGGGCGCCGCATCCGTATCCGTTTCGCCACGCAGGTGAAGAGCCGGCCGCCGAGCTTCGTGGCGTTCTGCTCGAGGCCGGATGAGCTGCCGGCGGCCTACACCCGCTATCTCGTGGGCGGGCTCAGGCGCGATTTCGGGTTGGAAGGCGTGCCGATCCGCTTCGATTACCGAAAGCGCGAGAACCCTTACGACAAGGGCCGCTGAAGCGCGGATCTAGGCGGGATGCCGGGGAAAGGTCCGGGGCGCCGCAGCGCCCCGGATCCGGTGTCGGCTCAGATGAAGAGCAGGACGCCGTCATCCGTGAGGTTCTCGAGCGCGGCGCCCGCGTTCTCCGAGTTGGCGATCGACGCGAACACATCCGCCCGCGAGGTGCCGGCGTCGAGTTCCGCCACCAGCGCGTCGGTGTCGAGGCCTTCGATGCCGCCGTTCTCGATCAGCGCGTTCACGAACTCGGCGTTGCTGAGATCCGAGCCATTGGCCGCGGCGAACTCGCCCGAGTTGATGAAGGCGTTGGCGAGGCTCGTCGGATCGGCCACGCCGTTCTCGATGCGGCTGGTCCAGTAGGTGCCGCCCTCGAGGTCGTAGGTCCGGTCGAGGCCGATCTGGAAGTAGCGGGCCACGGCGGCCGCCTCGATGCCCATATCCGCCTCGAGCGCGGTGCTCGCGAACTGGATGGTCTCGACACCGAGCAGGTCGACGCGGTCCGTGCTGTCCTGCACGCGCCAGCCGCCAGAGAGCGGCGTGAACACGAGGTCCGTGATCTTCTCCTCGAAGATCACGTCCGGCGAGCTCACCACCGAGTTGTCGAAGGCGACCGGCGTGGCGTTCGACGGCAGCGCGCTGTCGAACACACTGTCGGCGCGGAAGTCGAGGTTCTGGATGCGCTTGTCGATCACCGGCGAGGTGTCGACGAGGTCCACGGTCTCCGCGCCGTCGGTGCCGAACTCCGAGAGGAGATACTCGGCGAGCGCGTCCTGCTCCGAGCCGTCGACCGCCGAGGTCGCGTCGCCCGTGCTCTCCTCGCTCACGAGGTCGACCCGGTTGGTGGCCGCCGCGATATCCGCATCGAAGCCCTCTTCCTCCGGATCGGTCACCGGCAGGCCCGGGTTGCCGCCATTGGCGAGGAAGTCGAGCGTGATGATCCGGAAGGTCTCCGGGCTGTCGGACACGACACCGTTCTCGGCGAGGGTGGCGATGACCTCGCCGGTATCCTCATCCACGATCGCGGCGTTGATCACACGGCTGCCGGGCTCGGCGCTCGGGTCGAAGCTGAAGCGCAGGCCCGCGAACTGGCCCCAGTCACCCGCGCTCTCCTCGAGGCTGGTGTAGTTCGCCACGGTGCTCTCGATGACCGTGACGATCTGCGCCGCCGTGAGGCTTAGGAGCGTGAGGCCGTTGTTGAAGGCCAGCACGTTGCCCACGTCGTTCTCGGAGATGCCGCCGGTCGGCTTCGCGCCGGGCACGCCCTCGGGGGGCAGGCGCACCGGGTCGCCGCCGCCGCCCGGCTGGACGATGGAGCCGATGTTCGCGCGGATGCCGCCGCCGTTCTTGAAGCTGACGACCACGCTCTCGTCGAAGG
>JBCBHB010000662.1:0-2096 GCA_038526025.1 Pseudomonadota bacterium | reverse complement strand
GCGCCGGCGAACCAGGCGAGGTTTGTGAGGAACTCCATGGATCAGCGCCTATGCCCGAGACGGGGGTTGGAGAGGGTCGACAGGATGTCGGCCAACAGGTTCAGCGCCACGTAGGCCAGCGCGAAGATCAGGGCGCAGGACTGCACCACGGTGACGTCGCGCTTCGCCACGCTGTCCACCATCAGCTGGCCCATCCCCGGGTAGACGAACACCACCTCGACCACGACCACGCCGGTGATGAGATAGGCGAGGTTCAGGGCGATGACGTTGATGATGGGCGCCAGCGCATTGGGGAGCGCGTGCTGGAGGATGACGCGGGCCGGTTTGACGCCCTTCAGCCGCGCCATCTCGATATAGGGCGAGGCCAGGAGGTTGATGATCGCCGCCCTGGTCATGCGCATCATGTGCGCGGTGACGACCAGCGTCAGCGTCAGCGCCGGCAGGAAGCTGCGATAGACCCGCTCCATCAGGCCCATATCGTCCGAGATGTTCGACATGGACGGGAAGAGGCCCGACTGCGCAAGGAAGTAGATCAGGATGTAGGCGACGAAGAACTCCGGGAACGAGATCGAGGAGAGGGTGAAGACGTTCACCGCCCGGTCGTAGAGCGAGTTCCGGAAGAGGGCCGCGAGGATCCCGAGGAAGAGGCTGAGCGGCACGGCGATCAGCGCCGAGAGAGCCGCGAGGAAGAGCGTGTTGCCGAGCCGGCCGCTGATGAGCTCCGCCACCGGGCGGCCGTTGGCGAGGCTGTTGCCGAAATCGCCGACGATCGCGCCGCCGAGCCAGTCAAAGTACCGGATATAGGCAGGCTGATCGAGGCCGAGTTCGCGCCGGAAGGCGGCAACCGTCTCCTCGGTTGCGGCCTGGCCCAGGATCTCCTCCGCAAGGTCGCCTGGCAGCAGCTCTAGGGCGCCGAAGATGATGAGGGAGATGATGAAGAGGGTGACGAAACCGAGGGCTATCCGGCTCGCCGTCATCTGCCAAACCGCGCTCATCGGCGGCCTCCGGAGGTGGCGCGCACGGACGAGGGCGGGGCAGGGGGCATGAGCTACCTCATTTACCGACCGCAGCGTCGGGCGGGCGCCGTGTCGCTGGGGTCACGCGGGGGTGCCGGCAGGCAGCCGACGGGCGGGATAGCGAAAGGCTACGAAACGGAAATCAATTCCGCAATCGGCTTGATACGCGATTGCGTGATCCGACGGGCGAACGCACGAAGCTTGCGCCATGGATATCGACGCTGCTTGTCGGACGGGTACGGGCGCGGGCACGAGCACGGGCGGACGTGCATGGGCCGTTGGCCGCCTGCTATGAGAGCGCGGCGAATCCGATGAACGAGAGACACCATGCCAGAAGACGCGAACCAGCTCCGCCCCGCCGCCCGCCAGCTGCGCCCCGAGTCGCCGGCTGCCGGCGCGCGCCCGCTGGTCACACCGCTCTGGCAGAGCGTGGTATACCGCGAGGCGGATGCGGACGCGCTCGATGCGTCCTACGATGCCGGAACAGAGGGTTTCACCTATTCGCGGGAGGGTCACCCGAACGCTGCGGCCCTCGCCTCGGCGATCGACGCGCTGGAGGGGCTCAATCCTGCGGCAGGGGGCGGCACCATTGCCGGCTCGGGCATGGGTGCCATCAGCGCCGTGCTGCTGGGGATCCTGAAGGCGGGGGACCATGTGGTTGCCTCCGACCAGCTCTATGGCCGTACGCTGCGGCTGATGACGCGGGAGCTGCCGCGACTCGGTATCGAGACCACGCTCGTTGACACCACCGATGCGGGCGCCGTGGCTGCGGCGATGCGGGCCGAGACGCGGATGGTGACGGTGGAGGTCGTCTCGAACCCCACGATCCGGGTGGCCGATATGCCGGGGATCGCAGCGGTTGCCGCTGAGCGTGGCGCGCTGCTCTTCGTGGACAACACCTTCACCACGCCTCTCTGCTACCGGCCCTTCGAGAAGGGAGCGGACATCGTGATGCACTCGGTCACAAAGCTGATGGCCGGGCATTCGGATGCGATGCTGGGCTGGGCAGCGGCGAAGGATCCCGCACTCAACACCCAGATCCGCGAGGCGGGCGAGACCTGGGGGACCACCAGTGCGCCC
>JBCBHB010000661.1:0-2108 GCA_038526025.1 Pseudomonadota bacterium | reverse complement strand
TGTAGCGGGTCGGTCTGCTTCATGCCGCCCTCCTCCAGCGTATAGCGATGGGGGTGAAGGGGCCGGAGAGCACGAGGCCGGCGACGGGGTCCCAGAGGCCGGCGGCGGGCAGTCCGCCCATGTCCCAGAGCGCGAAATCGGCGCGCTTGCCGGGCGCAAGGCTGCCGAGATCGCCCCGCCCCAGCACGGCCGCCCCGCCGCGGGTCGCCACCTCCAGCGCTTCACGGGCAGTGAAGGCATCGGCGCCGTTGGCGACACGTTGGAGCAGCATGGCTTGCCGCGCCTCGAGCAGCAGATGGGCCGCGTCGTTGGAGGCGGAGCCGTCGACCCCAAGCCCCACCTTCACCCGCGCATCCACCAGCGCGCGGAGCGGTGCGATGCCGCTGCCGAGCCGGCAATTCGAGGACGGGCAGTGGGCGATGCCGGTGCCGGTGCGGGCGAAAAGGTCGATCTCGCCGGCGTCGAGCTTCACGCAATGCGCGTGCCACACATCGTCCCCGGTCCAGCCCAGTTCTTCCGCGTACTGCCCGGGCCGGCAGCCGTAATGCGCCAGCGAGTACGCCACATCCTCGTCGTTCTCGGCGAGATGGGTGTGCAGCATCACCCCCTTCTCCCGCGCCAGCACCGCTGCGTCCCGCATCAGCCCTGTGCTGACAGTGAAGGGCGAGCAGGGGGCCAGCGCCACGCGCACCATGGCGCCGGGGGAGGGGTCGTGAAACCTGTCCACCACCCGAACCATATCCGCCAGGATCGCTGGTTCGGCCTCCGTGAGGAAGTCCGGCGGCAGGCCGCCCTGGCTTTCCCCGATGCTCATGGCGCCGCGCGTGGCGTGGAAGCGGATGCCGATGCGCCCCGCCGCCTCGATCGAATGGTCGAGCCGCGCGCCGTTGGGGAAGATGTACTGGTGGTCCGCTGCGCAGGTGCAGCCCGAGAGCGCCAGCTCCGCGAGGCCGAGCGTCACCGCGGCCTGGATGTCCTCCGGCCCCATGCGCGCGAAGATCGGGTAGAGCGATATCAACCAGCCGAAGAGCAGCGCGTCCTGCCCGCCCGGCACCGCGCGGACAAGAGACTGGAAGAGGTGATGGTGGGTGTTCACGAGCCCCGGGGTCACCACGCAGCCGCGGGCCTCCACAACCTCGTCCGCCGGCGCGCGCTCTCCCGGCTCCCCGGGCGCCCCCACCGCGATCACGGCGCCATGCTCGGCACGCAGCCAGCCGCCGGGGATCTCCCGGCGGGCGTCGTCCATGGTCACCAACACATCGGCATTGCGCAGAAGAAGGCTCGCCATCAGCCGCTCTCCGCCCGGATGATGACGGGGGTCACCAGCACATGCTCCTCAAGGTTCGCGCCGGGACCCGCCCGGTCGACCACCCAGAAATCCGCCGGCCGGTCGAGCGGGGTGAGCACCCCGTGCCATACGCCTGCCAGCAGGTTCACGCCCACCCCACCGGGCACGTGGAAGGCCAGCGGCGCGCCTGGCCGCCCGCCCGCATCGGGGGCGACGGTGATGAGCCAGGGATCCGGCCCCGCCGGCAGGAACGCCTGCGAGCCATCCGGGTGGCGCTCCAGGAGCGTGAGCTCGAAAAGCAGGCTGACCGGTTGGGAGCGGAAGAGGGCGATGCGCGCCCGCCCGCCGCAGAGAAAGGCCAGCCGCGCGAGATCGTCATGCCGTTCGCAGCGCCCGCCATTGATCATGATGGGGGCGTCTCCGGGCGCCAGCACGTCGCCGAAGGGCGCGAAGGCGGCAGGGTCGAGCGGCAGGGCCCGTAGCTCGCTCACCGCACGCCCCCGATGTCGAGGGGCGGATGGCGGTTCACGTCCTTGTAGAGGAGGTAGCGGAAGCGCCCCGGGCCGCCCGCATAGCAGGCCTGCGGGCAGAAGGCGCGGAGCCAGAGGAAATCTCCCGCCTCCACCTCCACCCAGTCCCGGTTCAGCCGGTACACGGCCTTGCCCTCGAGCATGTAGAGCCCGTGCTCCATCACATGCGTCTCCTCGAAGGGAATGCAGCCGCCGGGGGCGAAGGTTACGATGGTCACGTGCATGTCGTGGCGGAGATCGTCCGGGTCCATGAACCGCGTGGTCGCCCAGCCCGGTGCGCCCGGCATCGC
>JBCBHB010000660.1:0-2114 GCA_038526025.1 Pseudomonadota bacterium | reverse complement strand
CAAGAGGGCGGCGGGCCGCCCTCTTGGCCCGCCAGGCCGCCTGAGCCCTTCCGCCGCCCCTGCGTCGCCCCTCCATCGCCCCTCCATCGACAGCGGCGCGCGACCGGGATAGGCCCTGCCCAACCGCCGCCGGGAGAGCCCATGATTAACGAGCGCGACTTTCTCATCTATCGCAATCGCCTGCTGAAGGCGCTCGGCCTCCGCCGGGAGAAGCGGAAGGACATGGACCCCTGGCTCCTGCCGCCGAGCCGCCGCACCGCCGGCGCGCGTGAGGGCATCGCCATCGCGGCCATCTTCAAGGACGAGGCGCCGTACCTGGAGGAGTGGATCGAGTTCCACGCGCTTCTCGGCGTGCGGGCGTTCTTTCTCTACGACAACGGCTCGACCGACGGCTCGGCCGAGCTGCTGGATGCGGGCGGATTCTCCGCCGCTGTCACCCGCCTGCCCTGGTGGAGCTTCGACGGCATGCAGAGCACGCAGAACTTCGCCCATGCCCATATGCTGGCCAACTTCGCGGCGGACTTCCGGTGGGTCGCCTTCATCGACGTCGACGAATTCCTGATGCCCGCGGATGGCGACGACCTAGGCGCCACGCTCGGGCGGTTCGAGCACCTGCCCTGCGTCTCGCTGCCCTGGATCTGCTTCGGGCCGAACGGGCACAAGACGCGGCCGGAGGGGCTGGTGATCGAGAGCTACACGGAGCGTGCCGCGCTGCCGCACGACCCGCGCCAGTTCTCGCTCCTGCGCTACAAGTCCATCGTCGATCCCGCGGTCGTGACCCGGGCGGGCACGCATCACTTCGGGCTCGAAGGCCGCGGCAACGTGTTCATCAACGAGGCCGGCGAGGCGGCGAGCCCCGAGGACGCGCGGCGCGAGGGCTTCCCGCGCGCAGAGCATCTCCGCCTCCACCACTATTTCACCCGTTCCGAGGCCGAGCTCGAGGCGAAGCTCGACAAGGGGCGGGTGAGCAAGAACGGGGAGATCGACCGCTCGACCTATCCCCGCCGCATGGCGCAGTTCGCCCTCTCCGCCCATCGGGACGAGACGGCGCTGCGCTTCGCCCCCGCCCTCAAGACCCGCCTTGCCGCCCGACAGAGCACCGTTGGCGCGGCGACAGGCCCCACGACCGACCCCGCGCCGGAGCACGCATCATGAGCCCAGATCGCACCGATATCGTCTGCCTCTGCACGCATTACGATTTGAAGTCGCTCTACGCGACGGGGTTCGCGCATCATCCGTCGCTGCAGCTGCTGCAGCCCGAGGAGGTGGCCGATCCGAAGGCCATCGACATTGCGCTGGCCTTCAATCCGCCGCCCGATGCCTTCGCGCGCTTTCCGAACCTGAAGCTGCTGCATTCGGTGGGGGCGGGTGTGGACGGGCTGCTGAAGCATCCGGGCCTGCTGCCGGGCATGGCCGTGGTGCGCATGGTGAACCCGGAGCAGGCGCGCATGATGGCCGGCTTTGCCGTGTGGCACGTGGTCTCCTGGCACCGGCGGCTCTGGGAATACCCGGCGCTGCAGGCGAAGCGGCACTGGGAGGTGCTGGACGCGAGTGCGCCCTCGCGCTTCCCGGTGGCGGTGCTCGGCTGGGGCAATATGGGCCGTGCCTGCGGGGAGGCGCTGGCGGGCCTCGGCTATCCGGTGACCGCCTGGGCCGGCACGCCGCGCACGGAGGCCGGCATCCGGATTCTCGCCGGCGCGGCGGGGCTGGAAGAGGTGCTGGCGGAGGCGCGGGTGGTGGTGAACGTTTTGCCGCTCACGGCAGCGACGCAGGGCATCCTCGATGCCAGGCGCTTCGCCATGATGCGGGACGATGCGCTCGTGGTGCAGCTTGGCCGGGGCGGGCACCTGGTGGAGGCGGATCTCGTGGCGGCGCTCGATGCGGGCCGGCCGGCCATGGCCGCGCTCGACGTGATGGAGACCGAGCCGCTGCCCGCCGAAAGCCCGCTCTGGGCGCATCCGCGCATCCGCGTCACGCCCCATTGCGCGAGCGAGAGCAGCGCCGAAGCGGTGGCCGATGCGGTGGCCGCGAACATCGAGCGCTGGAAGTCCGGCGAGCCGATGCGCGGTGTTGTGGACCGCGCGCGGGGCTACTGAGCACGGTGCCGGCACCGC
>JBCBHB010000659.1:0-2123 GCA_038526025.1 Pseudomonadota bacterium | reverse complement strand
GACGAGATCAACCGGGATGTCCGCCTCGATCTCGAGCCGCGTGACATCGAGCAGGCGCGCGACGGACTCGCCAAGGTCGATATACTGGCCGGGCTGCGCCGTGCGCTCGACCACCACGCCGGCGAAGGGCGCGGTGATGACGGCATGCTCGAGATCGTAGGCCGCGCGGGCGAGGGCCGCGCGGGCGACGCCGACCTGGGCCTGGGCGCGGGTGATCTCGCTCCGGGTCTCCTCCGCCTGCTGCTGAAGATCCTCGAAGCTGCCGCGCGAGAAGGCGACGGAGCCTTTGAGGCCCGCCGCGCGCTCCAGCGTCTGCTCCGCCAGCCGCGAGCGCGCCTCGGCCACGGCCACGAAGGCCTCGGCTGCTTCCAGCGCTGCCTGGGCATTGGCGTACTGGATCTGGAAGAGCTCATCGTCGAGCCGGGCCATCACCTCGCCCCGCTCGACCCGCGCGCCGGTCTCGAAGCCAACCTCGTTCACCACGCCGGCCACGCGGGCGGCCACAAGGCTTTCGACGGTGCCGACGAGGCGCGCGATGACGGGCGAGGTGTCCGCGATCTCGCGCTCGACCACAGGCGCCACCACAACGCCGGCCGGTCCGCGCTGCGCCTGGGCCGGAAGCGCGGCCAGAACCGCGGCGCCGAGCGCCAGGGCCGGCACGACTAGGGATCTGAAGCCGCTCAGCATCGGTCGAGACCTTTTCCTCGGACAGCAGGGAGGTAACCTCCGCCGCGGGGCGTTCAAGCGGCAGAACGGCGCGGTAGCGTAACGCCATCGTGTCCGCCCCGCCGCGCCGACCGCACCAATCGTGCAGCGCCCGTGACAGATTAACACGTCATGCGGGAAAGTCGCGCCCCGTGTAACAGACTACTGACACAGCGGTGGAACCGGCGGAGGCGGGGGCGATGGCGGGCGCGAATGCGGGCAGATGGCGGGCGATGCTGACGGTCGCGGTCGGACTTGTGGGCGCGGTTGCCGCCATATGGGCGCTCTGGACGTTGGAAGCAGGGCGCGACGGCCTGGTCTTCGAGGACCTGGAGATCGACGGGACACCGGCGCGGCTGATCACGCCCGCGGCGGGCGGGCCGGCGCCCGTCGTCGTCATCGCCCATGGATTTGCCGGGGCGAAGGAGCTGATGGAGCCCTTCGCCGTGACGCTGGCGCGGGCGGGCTATGTGACGCTCTCCTTCGACTTCGAGGGCCATGGCGGGCATCCCGCACCACTGCCGGGCCGCATCCTGGGCCCGGGCGGGGCGGCGGACCGGCTGATCAAGCAACTCGGGGCGATGGTGGCCGAAGCGCGCCGCCTGCCGGGGACAACGGGCGAGGTCGCGCTCCTCGGCCATTCGATGGCGACGGATCTTATCGCGAAGGCGGTGCGCGACGGGCTGGAGGTGGACGCGACCGTTGCCGTCTCGCTCTTCTCGCCGGACGTGACCGCGACGTCGCCCCGCAACATGCTCATCGTGGTGGGCGGCTATGAGCGGCGGCTGACGGAGGAAGCGCTGCGGGTGACGGCGCTGACCGCCGGGGAGCCGGCCGAGGAAGGCGTGACCTATGGCAGCTTCGCCGAGGGCACGGCGCGGCGGGCGGTGTTCGCAGAAGGGGTGGAGCATGTGGGCGTGCTCTTCGACCCCGCAGGGCTGCGGGCCGCCGCAGGATGGCTCGACGAGGCGTTCGGTCGGGACGGTGCTGCGGGGATTGCCCCGGACGCACGCGGGCCCGCCATCGCCACCCTGTTCGCAGGGCTGATGGCGCTGGGCTGGGCGCTGGCGGCGCGGCTGCCGGGGCGGGAAGGCGGGGTGACCAGCGGGGCGACGAGCGGGCCGACGAGCGGGGCGGGGGCGCGACCGCGCCTCCTGCTCATGCTCGCCGGCGGGCCGATGGTGCTGGCCCCCCTGCTCGCCGTGCTGGCGCCCTCGGGCTTCATGCCGCTCATCCTCGGCGACTACCTCGCCATCCACTTCTTCTGTTACGGCGCGCTGACGGCGGCGGGGCTTCTCTGGCTCTCGAAGCGCGGGCTGCGGCTGCCGGCGCGTGCCTGGCGCGGGGGGCGCCTGGCCCTTTCCGGCGTGCTGGCGGGCGCTGCGATCATCGCGATCTTCGCCATCACGCTCGACCGC
>JBCBHB010000658.1:0-2124 GCA_038526025.1 Pseudomonadota bacterium | reverse complement strand
CTCGGCCGACCAGTCATCCCCGCCAGCACCAACACCGGCCTCTTCTGGGACCGCAACGGTGCCCTCGCCGGGCCCGGCACCGCCATCCTCGAATTTCACCCGCCGATCGAGGCGAGAACGCCCGATGCGATGATGGCCGAAATCGAAGCGGTGCTTGAGGGCGAGAGCGACCGGCTCGCGCGGTCGAGCCCCTGAGGAAGCCGCCCGCGGCATTGCTCGACAGGCGGCGGGACGCGTGCCCGCGCGTTCTGCATCGAGACGCACATGTTCTACAAATGTTCAGAAGCGGCAGCCTACGCTGACGTGGGTGGGCGCGGGCGCTGCAGGGCGTGGGCCTCCCGCCCGTATCCGCGGGCGGACGTGAAAAGAAGAAGCCCCAGGTCGGCGCCCGGGGCTTCGTGGTGTCTCGACGCAGCGGCCTCAGGCCGCTGTGGGGGCCCGCCCGTTGCGGGTCAGGCCATCCACCACCGCTCGACCCAGCGGCCACCGTCGAGCGCCCAGTTCGCGGCGACATCCGGGCCATGCTGCACCTTGTCCTGCATGGCGTAGACGTAGTTAGCGAAGCCCCAAACCACGGCGCCGCCCTCGTCGGACACGATCTGCTGCATCTCGCCGTAGATCTCCGCGCGCTTCGATTGATCGGTCTCGCCCCGGCCCTCGGCCAGCAGCATGTTGAAGCGCTCGTTCTCCCAGGCCGTGTCGTTCCAGTTGGCACCCGCGGCATAGGCCTGGGTGAACATCCAGTCGCAGGTCGGCCGGCCGCCCCAGTAGCAGGCGCACCATGCGCGCTTCAGCCAGATATTCGACCAGTAGCCATCCGCCGGCACGCGGTCGACGCGCATGTTGAGCCCGGCCTTGGCCAGCTGCTCCTGCATGAGCACCGTCGCATCCACGGCGCCCGCATAGGCGGCATCGGCCGCGGCGCAGACCAGCTCCTCACCCGAATAGCCGGCCTTCTTCGCGTGGAACTTCGCCTTGTCGAGGTCCTGGCTGCGCGTCACCTCCGCATTGTAGAAGGGCACGGAAGGCGCGATCGGGCTGTCCGCCGCCACGGCGCCATGGCCGCGCAGGATCTTGGAGACCAGCTCCTCGCGGTCGATGGCGTATTTGATGGCGAGGCGCAGGTCGTTGTTGTCGTAGGGCGCGGTGTTCGTGAGCATCGGGGCGGTGTAGTGCAGGAAGCCCGTTGCCTCCTCCACGCGCAGACCGGGGCGGCGGCCGAGCAGCGATGCGGTCTTGAGATCCACGCGGCTCATGAAGTCGATCTCGTCCGTCGCGAGGCCGTTCTGGCGCGCCGCGGCGTCGGCCACGTAGAGGATCTCGAGCTCGTCGAAGTGGCCGCGGCCTTCCTTCCAGTAGTCGTCGCGGCGCTTCAGCAGCGTGCGCACGCCCGGCTCGAAGCTGTCGAGCACATAGCCGCCGGAGCCGATATAGTCCTGCCAGTTCGCGCTGCCGTCATCGTTCGCCGGCATCATCAGGAGGTGGTAGTCCGCCATCAGGAACGGGAAGTCCGCGTTCGGCGCGTTGAGCGTGAAGACCACGGCATCCGTGCCCTTCGCCGCCATCTCGACGATCGGGGCCACGATGTCCTTCGCGGCCGACTTCGAGTCCTCGCCGCGGTGATGGTTGAGCGAGGCGATGACATCGTTGGGTGTCATCTTCGCGCCGTTCGAGAAGGTCACCGTCGGGCGGATCTTGAACGTCCATTCAGACGCGTCGGCATTGGCCTCCCAGCTCTCCGCCGCATCGCCCACCAGGTCGCCGTTCGGGGCGATCTCGGTAAGGGTCGAGTGCGTCGCGAAGCCCACCGAGATCATGTAGATGTCGGTATAGGTCTGCGGATCGAGGCTGTCGGAAGTCGAGCCCTCGGCAAGGGCCGTACGGATCCGGCCGCCCTTCTTCGGCTCGGCGGCCAGCGGCTTGCCGTCGAGGCCCATGATGAGCGCCGAGGCGGCGGCGCCGGCCATGAAGCCACGGCGATTGGTTTCTCCCAGCGAGAAGGTCATGTGTCTCTCCTGTCGGTTGAGCATTTTTCGTCTTGTTTTGAAGACTAGAGATAACCGCGCGGCACCGTTTCGGTCCACTCCTTCTCGATCACCACCGTGCCATCCTCCCGGGCGACGA
>JBCBHB010000657.1:0-2126 GCA_038526025.1 Pseudomonadota bacterium | reverse complement strand
GGCAGCACGGCGCGCCAGGCGGTCTGGCCCGTGAACCGTCGGGGGGCCTCGCCGAAGAGCGCGGTGCGCAGGCGCGAGCCGAGCCCATCCGCCAGCACCAGCAGGTCCGCCTCCACAAGGATCTGCCCGAGCCGCGCGCGTACCGGCCCCGCACCAGGCGCCGTGACCTCGTCGACCGCCGTCCCGGGCCTGAGATCGGCACCAGCCGCCGCTGCCGCCTCCGCCAGCGCGGCCGCAAGGTCTCCGCGATGGACATGGAGATAGGGCGCGCCCCAGCGGGCCTCAGCCGCCGCCCCCAGCGCTGCCCGGTAGATCATGCGACCGGAACGGCCCTCGCGCAGACAGGCCGCAGCGGGGCGGAAGGCGCGTGCGGCCACCGCGTCGAGCGCCCCGAGTGCTGTGAGGCATTTCGAGGCGTTGGGGCTGATCTGGATCCCGGCGCCCAGCGCAGGCGGGGGCAGCGCGCCGTCGCCTCCCGCCACACCGAATGCCGGCCGACGCTCCGCGAGCAGCACCTGCCAACCGGAGCGCGCCAGCGCCGTTGCCGTGGCAAGCCCGGCGATGCCGCCGCCCACCACGAGGACCTGCGTGCTGGTTGCCACCTCGGACGACGCCGTCACCGCCGTGCTCCGACCCTCACGGTATCGGTCGAGGCGCCCCCCGCGCTCTCGGCGCGTTCGCCGGTGCGCCCGAGGCTTTCGGTGATCGTGAGCTCGCAGACCGGCAAGCCCGGGCGGGTGACGCTGTCGCCCAGCCGGATGGTGGCCGTGCGCCGGCCCGACAGCGCCACGATCATGCCGGAACGCGGTTCGGTGCCATGGTCGATCACCATGCGCGCGAACTCGAACACGATGGCGCGGGCAAGGTCGGAGGCGATGGGGCCCGGAGGCACTTCGATCTCGTAGCCGGTGAAGGAGAGGAGGCCGCGGGTCAGGATGCCGTCTTCCTCCCCCTCGCGGCGGGGCTTGGTGTAGAACCACCGCAGCCAGAGCTCGAGCGGCGCCTCACCGCCCAGCACACGTTCGACCTGTGTAGCGAAACGGTCCGGCGAGATGGCGTTCTGCGCGGGCCACCAGAGAATGCCCAACGGATCCGTCTGCCCCGCGACGGCGGCGAGCGCGGCGGTGACGGCAGCGGCGCGGTTGAAGGCACGGTCGAGCCGGGCGATCCCACGCTCCCGCATGAAGCCGAGATCGGCCACCTCGAGCCAGGCGCTGTGCCGCCCGATCTCCTGCGTGCCGGTGGACCAGGCGGAGGGGTTCGGCCAGCGCGAGAGATCGCCGCGGAGATCGTACTCACCATCCCGTGCCGCGATCCACACGCCAACATGGTCGATCACCAGGAAAACCATGCGCGTGCGCGTCGGCTGGCTGCTGCCGAGATTGAAGATGCTGGTCTCGCCCGTCTGCTCGAGCTTGCGCATCATCGGGTGCAGCAGAACCTTCGCCCCGGCGGGGGCGACAAGCCGCTGTACCCGTTCGACGATAGCTTCCAGATCCGGCTCGAACGGCTCGGCCAGCGGCAAGATACCGGCGAAATGGTCCCGCTTCTGGAGGCTCTCGCGGGTTTTGCGCTCAATGCGTGCCGGCATGGCTTAGCGCCCGCCGCGAACACGCCTTGCCGCCGGCAGAGGCGGTCTTGGACCGTTCCCTGTCTCCGGTTTCATGCCGTCCGCTCCACACACCGCACCCCGGTTCCCGAGGCCATACCCTTCATTCGCGAATTCTCAGCGCTTCCAGACTATTGCAGTGTTTTGCTTCAGTTGTCGAGGAAGGACCTCAGTTTGCGCGACCGGCTCGGATGCTTGAGCTTGCGCAGGGCCTTCGCCTCGATCTGTCGGATACGCTCACGCGTCACTGAAAACTGCTGGCCCACTTCCTCGAGCGTGTGGTCCGTATTCATGCCGATGCCGAAGCGCATACGGAGCACGCGCTCCTCGCGGGGCGTGAGACTTGCGAGCACCCGCGTCGTCGTGTCCTTGAGGTTCGCCTGGATCGCACTGTCGAGCGGGAGGACGGCGTTCTTGTCCTCGATGAAATCGCCGAGCTGGCTGTCCTCCTCGTCGCCGATCGGCGTCTCGAGGCTGATCGGCTCCTTGGCGATCTTCATCACCTTGCGGACCTTCT
>JBCBHB010000656.1:0-2133 GCA_038526025.1 Pseudomonadota bacterium | reverse complement strand
TTGATTTGCTGAAAGGTTGGGACCGATAGCCGGACGATGCGGTGCAGGTCGTGCCGGGCCAAGGTCTCATCGATCCGGCAAATCAAACCGGCGCTGCTGGGCACCCGTTACATGACGACCCTTCCCGCCCGCGTCGCCGAAAGGCTGAGAGCCGAACACCCGGGAGCGCTCGTCGTCCGGCCAACGCCGTTCGATGCGCCCGAGATTTCATACTATGCCATCTGGCACACCCGCTTCGACAAAGACCCGCGGCATATCTGGATCCGAAACATGGTCAGCAACGCGCTGAGTGCCCCTGCCGGCGTCTAGCCACTCGGCCTCTAGCTGCGGACCACATACACTGAGCATTTCGCGTGCGTCACAACGTGGCTCGCAGTGGTGCCCAAGATGTAGTCCTTGATGCTGGGGTTGGCCGATCCCATCACAATCACGTCCACGTTCCGCTCTTCGGCGTACTTCACGATCTGCCGGTGCACCGCTCCCAATAGAACGACCGTTTCCAGTTCCACGCCCTCGGCTGGGTAGGCTCGAATGAATTTGCTCAGCGCTTTGCCCCAGTACTCCTTTGAGTCCGTGATCTGGAGGTTACGCTCCATCTCGGGCGCGACGGTCACCACCAGCAGCTTGGCGCCGCGCCGGCGTGCCATCGCAACGGCTTCCTCGTAGGCGCTGAAGTCGAGGTTGGCATGGCGGAGGTTGATGGGGCTCAAGATCAGGTTGGTATCGCGGGGCATTTTTCTCTGCTTCCTATCATTGTCGTCGCGCCAGTATCGGCTTCACATCTCGCCTTGCCTACCATGTGTTGGAGAGCATCGTGCTGGATCGGTGTGGTGGTGATGCGGGTGCCGGCGGCGCGCAGCGTTACCGGTTGGCGTTCAGGGCACGGCGGCGGGCCTTCTGTGGGCCTCAGGTAGGCCGGCACTCCAGGAGATAGACGTCCATGATCCAGCCGTGGCGCGCCCGCGCCGCGGCGCGTTCATGCTCGATGCGGGGGCCTGCTACGGGCAGGGGGCCGCTCTCGAGCATCTCCTCCACCATGCCGAGATAGGCGCCCCACCAGATGTGAAACCGCTCGGGCTCGGCGAGGTGGCGGAAGCTGCAGGCGCCATCCAGCATGACGACCGCACGCTCCACACCCGGCGGCCAGCCCTCCTCGCGGAGCCGTCGCCCCGTGGTCACCAGCACCGGGGCGCCGAGGGCGTTGAGCGGGATGGCGTGGGCCGCGGTGAGCAGCTGCATGCTCGTGAGACCGGGGACCACCCGAATGCGGGTCTCGAGGCCGAGACCTGAGAGGCGCTCTGCGATGCGAAGGCTGCTGTCGTAGAGCGAGGGGTCGCCCCAGATCATGAGCGCGGCCCGGCCGCCTTCCGGCAGCTTCTCCTTCAGTGGGGCGGCCCAGGCGGCGGCGACACGGTCGTGCCAGTCCTCGACATCCGCGAGATAGTCCGCCCCCTCGCGCTCGCGCGCGGGCATATCGAATTCGGCGATGGTCGCGCCCGCGCCGATGCCCGCCAGCAGCGCGTGGCGGAGCGCGGCGAGATCTGTCTTCTCGGAGCCCTTGTTCGGTACAAGGATCAGGTCGGCCTCGAGGAGCGCCCGGCGCGCCGCCGGGGTCAGATGGTCGGGATGGGCGCTGCCGACGCCTACGAGCGCGATCTCATGCATCGGCGGTGCCGGCGATGGATGCTTGGGCAGCCGCTTCGCCCTCGGCGAGGGGACCATAGACCACGAGGGCCGGGCGGCTCGAGACAGCCTCCGCCAGCTTCTCCGCCAGCGCGCCGACGGAGAGGCGGGCGATCGTTTCGTCCGGATGGCTCACATTCTCGGCGAAGAGTGCCGGGGTCTCGGCCGGGAGGCCCGCCGCGATGAGCCGTGCTGCAAGGGCTGCGAAAGTGCGCATGGGCATGAACACCACGGTCGTCGCCCGGGCATCGGCGAGGGCGGCGACGTCGATATCCTCGGGCAGGGCGCCGGCAACGTCGTGGCCCGTCACGAATTGGACGCGCCGGGCGGTCTCCCGACGGGTCAGCGGGATGCCGGCGGCCGCGGCGGCAGCAGTGGCGGAGGTGACGCCCGGGACGATTTCGAAGCCGAGGCCGGCGTCGCGAAGGGCCACGATCTCCTCCTCGAGCC
>JBCBHB010000655.1:0-2134 GCA_038526025.1 Pseudomonadota bacterium | reverse complement strand
CCGTTGGCGCCGGCGGTGCTCGCCATCGTGCTCGGCGGCACCACGGAGCAGACGCTCCGCCAGTCGCTTCTGCTCTCGGATGGGGACCCGTCGATCTTCCTCACCCGGCCCATCGCGGGCCCGATCACGGTGATGGCGATCATTCTCATCCTGCTGCCGCTGATCACGATGATCCGGCGCAAGCGGCGGGAGAAGAAGGAAGCGGAGGCGAGCGGGGGCGCCAGCTAGGCCCCGCAAAGCAGGGCGGGCGCTCCGGCAAGGAGCGCCCGCCAGTTCCTCAGGCCGCGGCGCTGCCCGCGCCCTCATCCGCCGGGTAGGTCGGATAGAGGCCGTGGTTCATGGCGAGCTGCTGGACGAGGCCGAGCACCACGTCGATCGTCGGCGTCGGATGCCCGGTGATCTGGCCCATCTCCTGCACCGCTGTCACCAGCGCGTCGATCTCCATCGCCTTGCCGGCTTCCAGGTCCTGCAGCATCGAGGTGCGGTGCTTGCCGACCTTGGCGCCGCCGTTGATGCGCCGCTCGACATCCACACGGAAGCTCGAGCCGAGGCTCTCGGCGATCACCTGCGCCTCCAGCATCATCGTCTTGATCGTCGCGCGCGTGGTGGGATGCGCGCAGACGATGTCCAGCGTGCCGCGGGTCAGCGCCGAGACGGGATTGAACGAGAGATTGCCCCAGAGCTTCAGCCACAGCTCCGAGCGGATATCGTCCAGCACCGGCGCCCGGAAGCCCGATGCCTCCAGAACCTCCGAGATCGCCGTGACGCGTGCGCTCGTGCTGCCGTCGGGCTCGCCCAGTGCGAACTTGTCGCCATAAACATGCTTGATCCGGCCCGGCGCCTCGATCTCGGCGGCCGGGTAGACCGAGCAGCCGATGGCGCGCTGGGGCCCGATGATGTCCCACTGCCGGTTGCCGCGATCGACGCTGTCGAGCCGCTTGCCGTCATGCTCGCCGCCAAGCCCGTAGAAATACCACCAGGGCACGCCGTTCTGGCAGCAGACAACGGCGGTGTCGTCCTTCATGAGCGGGCGCAGATATTCCGCACTCTCCCAGCTCTGATGCGCCTTCAGTGCGTTGAAGACCACATCGACCGGGCCGATCTCCGAGGGGTCGAGCGCCGCGATCACCGGTACGGTGGTCTCCGCCCCGTCCTTCACCAGCGTGAGGCCGTTGCTCCGGATCGCGTCGAGATGCTTGCCTCGCGCGATCACGGCCACCTCGGCCTTGCCGGAGGCGGCAAGGCCGGCTGCGAGGTAGCCGCCGATGGCGCCGGCGCCGAAGATGCAGACTTTCATGGACAAGCTCTCCTCAGGATGATGCACGCTCCGGGCTCAGATCGGGCGCGCAAGAATCTTCTGGTATGCCACGCGGCATCCATGCGGGACCGCATGCCGCACCGCGGCGCGCCGAGCAAGCGGCTTCTCCTCAGATGCAACGCGTTTTCGAGACTGTCGAACCGGGCCAGGCGGCCGGTTCAGGGGCGACGCCGCGACAGGCCGTAGAGCATCCCGAGCCCGACCAGGATGAACGGCAGGCTCGCCGGCAGGGGAACTTGCTCACGCAAGGTCAGGGAGAACTCGTCTCCGCTGTCCAATATCGAACCGAACACTGCCAGCCAGCCGCTGTTCGAGATCGTGAAGATGTTGCCGGCCCCGACGATATCGATGTTCACGTCGATCGTCGTGACCCCGTTGCCCGGAAGGGTGCCGGCACTGCCACCGTCGAACGCGCCGTCCGTCGGCGCGTCGAACGTCCCGCCCGGCGACGCGTAGGAGAACGAGACGAGCTGCGACGCCGTATAGGCGCTGCCGGGCAGGTAGGTGTCGTCCAGCTGGATCTCGGCCGTGGCCGTACAACCCGCTCCACAGTCCCCCGTGAAGTCGTAGATCACCACAGCCTGCGCCACGGGGGCTGCCAGGGCACTGGCTAGGACAGCGGGGACAAACGCTCGCCGCATCAGAGGCTCCGGATCTCAGCTACGCTTCAATTTCACCTGAAACCGGGATTGGAGCAAGTCTCCTTCGCAAACGCACCCTCAGGTGCCCATACGGAGGAGGATCTTGCCGAGATGCCCGCCGGCCTCCAGCGCCTCATGCGCAGCCCGCACGTCCGCCATCGGATAGATCTTGTGC
>JBCBHB010000654.1:0-2135 GCA_038526025.1 Pseudomonadota bacterium | reverse complement strand
GCATCCCGGCGCCGATAACGGGCGGGCCTCCGCAGAGGTAACCGAGGCCAGCAGCGCAGCCGCCGCCTCGCGCGCATCCCCAGCCTCATCGTGGAGCAGAACAATCGCCGTCTCCGAGGACGGCGCTTCGTCCCGAACCGCGAGCGGCGACGCTTCTCCCTCGGTTGAGGCAACGGAGGCGCCTGCGCCGGCCACTCCCGCCGAGATCGGCGGCGTTGCGGCCGGCACCGCCTCCCGGACACCGGCCACAGGCCTGGCAGCGACCAGACCGAGCACATGGGTGCCCGCATCGAACCATCCAGTCTCGACATCCGTTGCACCGGCGCTGCGCAGCGCATCGGCAGCCGCCTCCACTGCGCCCGGTTCCGGGAACACGCTGCCAGGCGCTGGGAGGATAACCGTCAACAGCTCGCCCCCGGCCGAGACGCGCTCCATCGCGGCCACCTGCCCCCCCGCCCCATCGCCAAATCCCGCGAGCCGAATGGCGAGGTCCGCACACCCCGCAAGACCATCGGCCTCGCTGCCCGGTGCCAGGCTCGCCCCATCGGGTCCCATTGGCGTGAGCCAGTCCGCCACCGAGGAGGAAAGCCCGGCCCACCCCTCCTCAACCCCGAGCAGCAGCGCCCGCGGGCGGCCCTTCCCGGAAACGACGTCCTCGACCGTCGTGGTCAGCACGTCGATCAAGGGCGCCACGGCCATGCCGGCGGAGAACGGCCCGGGCGCGGACACTGCCCGCTGCCCCGGTGCCCCCTCCGCCTCACCATCGAAGGCAGCGCGCAGAGTTTCCGGCAAGGCAAGCAAGCTCTGCAGCGCTCTGGCGGCATCCGGCCGCCGCGCGAGCAGGCGGGGTACGATCTCTCCGGCCGGGATCAGATCCTCCGCGCCTTCTGGCAGCGCAGCGGTTCCGGACGCGTCGACCGCGGCACGCGCAGCTTCCCGTGCCTGCAGCGCCACGCGCAATGGGCCGCCCGGGCTTTCAGGGGTCCCGGCCCCGAGCGCCTCCGCGACAGCGAGCTTGCAGAGTTCCTCCAGCAGCAGGGCCTCATCGGGCGCCGGCTCTTCCGGAAGCCAATGCCCGGCCCGCCGCAGCGCATCGGCGATGCCCACTGTGCCGGTGTTCGGCGTCGAGGATGCGGGCGCGTTGTTCGCCGCCCCTTGCGCCAGCACTGGCGTCGGCGTCCGCGTCGGCATCGGGAGTGGAACCCAGGTCTCACACCAGTCCTCGAGATCGCCGAGGCCCGGTTGGGGGCGCGCTTCGAGGCTCAGGCCCTCCACCGCCAGGAAAGGATCACCGTCCGGCGCGCGGACGACGAGATCGGCCAGTATCCAGGTTGGGCGCCGCTGACGCAGCCGAGCCACCACGTGCCACGGCGTGCCGGGCCGGGGCGCATCGGCGCCGAGCCAGAGCCGCGCCATCCGCGTGGGCAGCCATGTGGCCGGTGCCGCCGTCGTGTCGAGGAGGGCTGCGAGCGCGTGAAAGCTCGCGTCCAGCATCATGGGCGAGATGGTGCCGCGGAAGAGGCTGCCGCTCCCGCCGTCGACCGAGTCGTCGACCGCGTCGTCGCCAACACCCTCCGGCGACATCCCCACGACGGCCGACACCAGCGCTCCCGGCGTTCCCTCCCGGTCCACGCAGCAACGCTGCAGAAGCCGGAACCTCGGGCCGTAGCCGAGGCCGTTGAGGCTCAGCTCATCATAAAGCCGAACAGGATCGACGTCGCGTGACTGCCCCAAAGCCGCCGCGACCGGGCTGTGCCGGCCCGCCTGCATCATCGCCGCCATGGCAGCGCCGGCGCCCGGTGCGGGCGCGCGGCAAAGGCTTGCCCGCGCATGGGCCTGCCAGGGCAGCGCGCTCCCTTGCGGCCGGCTCTCGATGGTCAACCCGCCCGAAGCGTCATCGAAACTTGTCCGGAGTTCAACGCCGTCCGCCGACACGGCAAGCGGCGCGAGAATATCGAGTCCGTCGACCTCCACCACGCCCCGCTGCCCGGTCTCGCGCGCGGCCGCCACGGCGATGGCCGCGAAGGCCGCCGCGGGCAGGACCGCATGCCCGTCCACACGATGCTCGGCAATCCACGGGTGGAGCGACGGGTCGAGCCGGGCCTGCCAGGGCCCCGCACCCGGCCGGTCCCGCA
>JBCBHB010000653.1:0-2137 GCA_038526025.1 Pseudomonadota bacterium | reverse complement strand
CAGGCGCCTCGCGGTCGATCAGCTTGGCCTGAACACCATGCTCCACGTGCCCCTGGTCCACCAGGGCCACTGCCTCGACGTGATTTCCGTCTATCGCAAGGAGGTGCAGGCCTACACCGAGGACGATATCGAGCTGCTGCGCATCTTCGCCTCGCAGGCCGTCATCGCCATCGAGAACGTGCGCCAGTTCAAGGCGCTGGAAGCGCTGAACGTGGAGCTTGGCGACCGGGTTGCCGCTCAGGTCGGCGAGATCGAGCGCATGGGGCGGCTGAAGCGCTTCCTCTCGCCCGCCGTGGCGGAGACGGTGGTCACCAAGGGCGAGGAGATGCTCTCGAGCCATCGCGCCCTGATCGCGACCCTCTTCTGCGACATCCGCGGCTTTACGGCCTTCTGCGAAACGGCGGAGCCCGAGGAGACCATCGAGGTGCTCCAGACCTATCACGAAGAGATGGGCGAGCTGATCTCGGCCCATGGCGGCGGCATCGACAAGCGCATGGGCGACGGGATCATGGTGATCCTCAACGACCCATTGCCCTGCGAGGACCCGGCAGGCGACGCGGTCCGCCTGGCCATCGCCATGCGGGCACGCATGCGGGAACTCTGCAAGGGCTGGAAGCGTCTCGGCCACCGGCTCGGCTTCGGTGTCGGCATCTCGCTCGGCTACGCCACGGTGGGCATGGTCGGGTCGGAGGGACGCTACGACTACACGGCCTCGGGCACGGCGGTGAACCTGGCTGCCCGGCTCTGCGATCGGGCGAAGGACGGCGAGATCCTGCTGTCCCCGCGCGCCAGCACGGCGATCGAGGACGACTTCCAGACCGAGGCGATCGGAGAGATCGATTTCAAGGGCCTCAGGGAACCGGTCGAAGTGTTCCGCCTCGCCGTGCCCGACTGACAGCACAACGCCTCGAGTGAGCCCGACAGCAAGGCGACGACACCACGGCTTGCAGCAGCACGAACGGGAGCCCTTCTCCGCAATGGCCCAAGGCATACGCATCGCTCAACCGGCTGATCTGGCGTGGATCCACACGGCGCTGGTCGAGACCTGGGGCAGTGCCAGGATCGTCGTGAACGGCGACATCGTCGATGCCACTCGGCACCCATGCCTCATCGCCGGGGACAACGCAGGCCTGCTCGTCTTTCGCGACCATCGCCCCGACGGCGTCGAGATCATCGCAATGGAAGCTTTCGCGGCCAACAAGGGCATCGGAAAGCAGCTGCTCGACCACCTGATCCGCGAGAGCACCGAACGCGGAAAGCGGTACATCTCGGCGACGACGACGAACGACAATCTGCCGGCGCTCCGGTTCTACCAAAGGGCTGGGTTTCGTGTCTTCGATCTGCGGGCAGGCGCGATCGATCTCGCCCGTGAACGGCTGAAGCCCGAGATCCCGGAGACCGGCTGCGAGGGTATTCCCATCCGCGACGAACTGGAACTCCGCTACCCGCTGTAACGAAGCCCGCCCATGCGCCAGCCTGCAGCGGGCGAGAGCAGCGCCGCAGGGGTGGCGCGCCGGTCTCAACCCCGCCCGGCCCCTTCAGTCCGCTCCCTTGGTCGGGATCATCGGGTCGGCCGTTTTCGGGAGGACGTTCTTGAGAACGTAGACCGCGCCTGCCGCTGCCACCCCGAGGAGGTCAGTGATCCAGCCGCCCTCGATCATGAGCAGGGCGGCCGCGAGAAGGGCGACGCGGAGGACGCGCTGGGGCGGGCCGCCAAAGAACCAGCCCTGAACGGCCGCGGCGAGGAGGAAGACGCCGACGATGGCGGTGACCCCGGCACGAAGCACGTCGATCCAGGCGCCGTCCATGAGGAGCGCGCCGTTGTAGAAGAACATGAACGGCACGATGAAGGCGGCGATCCCGATCTTGAAGCTGGCGACGCTCGTCTCCATCGGGTTGGCGCCTGAGATGCCGGCCGCGGCATAGCTTGCCAGCGCCACGGGCGGCGTGATGGCCGAGAGCACCGCAAAGTAGAAGACGAAGAAATGCGCCGTGAGCTGCGGGATGCCGAGCTCGACGAGCCCCGGTGCAACGACCGAGGCCGCAACGGCATAGGCCGCTGTGGTGGGCATCCCCATCCCGAGCAGGATCGCGATGCACATCGCGAAGAAGAGCGCGAGCAGCTGAGAGGTGGCCG
>JBCBHB010000652.1:0-2142 GCA_038526025.1 Pseudomonadota bacterium | reverse complement strand
GTCGCTTCATGCGGAGGACCGGGAGGCCGGCATCGTCCTCCCACCGCTCGGCCGCGCGGTGATCCCCACGGGCCTTGCCATCGCCATTCCCCCGGGCTTCGAAGGGCAGGTGCGGCCGCGCTCCGGCCTTGCCGCGCGCCATGGTGTAACCGTGCTGAACGCGCCGGGCACCATCGATGCCGATTACCGCGGCGAAGTGCAGGTGCCGCTGATCAATCTCGGCCAGGAGAACTTCCGGATCGACCACGGGGCACGCATCGCCCAGCTCGTCGTCGCGGCCTATGCGCCCGTCGCGGTCAGTCCCGTAACCGCCCTCGACGACACGGCCCGGGGCGCAGGCGGGTTCGGCTCGACCGGCAGCGGCACGGACGACGCGTCATGATCCGTCTCTCGCGCAAGACCATGTTGGCCCTCGAGGCCGTTCTGGACGTGGCGTACAATGCCCGGCCCGACCCGGTTCAGTCGAAGGACATCACGAACCGGCAGGGTATCCCGCAGCGCTATCTCGAGCACGTGATGCAGCAGTTCGTGCATCACGGGATCCTCAAGGGCGTGCGCGGGCCGAAGGGCGGCTACACCCTTGCGCGCGAGCGCCGGCGGATCACGGTGGGCGATGTTGTCCGCGTGGTCGATGCCATGGACGAAGCCTCCGATTCCGAGCCCCTCTCCGCCGCGCCCCTAGGCGAGAAGATCATCCACCCGCTCTGGACCGAGACGCGCGATGCCATGCTCGCCCGGCTCGACGCCATCACCATGGAAGACCTTTGCCGCGACGCGACGCAGCGCGGCATTCCTCACGGCACGAAGCATGACCCCGACTTCAGCATCTGACCTTGCCAGCGCACGCCCGGCGGCAACGCCATCACCGCCGGCCTTGCCCTGCGGCGATGGCACGCTCCGGCTGGTGGAAGTGACGGATGAGAACCTGGCGGCGACGCTGGCGCTCGACGTGTTCCCGGGCCAGCGCAGCTATGTGGCCTCGACCGCGAAGTCTCTCGCCGAATGCTACGTCTATCGTTCCGACATCCCGAGGCTCGCCATGCTGGACGACGTCCCGGTCGGGTTCGTGCTCGTCCATCGCGGCGAAGTGGAGGGAGAGGACGGACGGTGCTTCCGTCTCGAACGCTTGATGATCGACGCATCGCATCAGCGCCGTGGCATCGGCCGGGTTCTCCTGACGCTGGTGATCGACTGGGCCGCCCGGTTTCAGCCGCGTCCCGAGAGCATCGCACTTGGCGTGGTCCAGGAGAACGCGCCGGCCATCGCGCTCTACGAGAGCATGGGGTTCCGCGCTACGGGCGAGATCCGGTACGGCGAAGCGGTGATGGTTCGGCCCCTCCTCCTGCCGGAAACGGGCGAACCGCGCCGGCCCGGTGGCACGGCATGAGCGCGCAGCGCGAACCGGTGGTGCCCATGGCGCCGGCTGGCCGCCCGGCGCGCCCGCATGGCCGGATCTATGGCAGCATCACCGAGACCATCGGCGGCACGCCCGTTGTCCGCATGGGCAGGATGGCCGAGGCCCATGGCGCGCGGGCCGAGGTGCTGCTGAAGCTCGAATTCTTCAATCCGCTGTCGAGCGTGAAGGACCGCATCGGCGTCGCCATGATCGAGGCGATGGAAGCGTCGGGCATCCTGCGCGAGGGGTCCGTGATCATCGAGCCGACTTCCGGCAATACCGGTATCGGGCTTGCCTTCGCGGCGGCGGCGAAGGGCTACCGGCTGATCCTGTGCATGCCCGAGACCATGTCGATCGAGCGGCGCAAGATGCTGGCGCTTCTCGGCGCGGAGCTCGATCTGTTGCCGGCAGGGGGCGGCATGGGTGCGGCGATCGAGCGGGCGGAGCAACTCGCGGCCGAGATCCCCGGCGCGGTGATCCCGCAGCAGTTCGAGAACCCCGCCAATCCGGACGTCCACGCCGAGACGACGGCCGAGGAGATCTGGGCCGATTGCGGCGGCCAGCTCGATGTCCTGGTGATGGGGGTCGGCACAGGGGGAACGCTGACGGGCGTGGGCCGCGTGCTGAAGCCGCGGCTGCCGGACCTGCGGATCGTGGCGGTGGAGCCTGAGGACAGCGCGGTGCTCTCGGGGCTGGCCCCCGGCAGCCACAAGATCCAGGGCATCGGTGCGGGCTTCGTGCCGCGC
>JBCBHB010000651.1:0-2169 GCA_038526025.1 Pseudomonadota bacterium | reverse complement strand
TCTAGCGCGCAGCATGCCGGGGAGGCAGCGATGGGCGACCATGAGGCGGCACGGCGGGCGCCGCAATTCCCCTTCAGCGCTGTTGTCGGGCAGGACGATCTGAAACACGCGCTCATGATCGCTGCGATCGAGCCTGCGATCGGCGGCGTCCTCGCCTTCGGCGACCGCGGCACGGGAAAGTCGACGACGATCCGTGCGCTGGCAGGCTTGCTTCCGCCGAGCCCGGGGATCGAGGGCTGCGCCTATGGCTGTTCGCCCAAGGACCGCGCCGGGGCCTGTGAGGCATGCCGCAGCGGTACGGCGCGCGAGGTCATGCGGCCCGTGCCGGTGGTGGATCTGCCGCTCGGTGCCACGGGGGACCGCGTCGTGGGCGCGCTCGACCTCGAACGCGCGCTGGCCACCGGCGAGAAGCGGTTCGAGCCGGGCCTCCTCGCGCGCGCGCACCGAGGCTTTCTCTATATCGACGAGGTGAACCTGCTGGAGGATCACCTGATCGACCTGCTGCTGGACGTGGCCGCATCGGGCGAGAACGTCGTGGAGCGGGAGGGGCTGTCGCTTCGCCACCCTGCGAAGTTCGTCCTCGTCGGCTCCGGCAACCCCGAAGAGGGTGAGCTCCGCCCGCAGCTTCTCGACCGGTTTGGCCTGTCGGTGGAAGTGCGCACGCCGCGCGAGATCGCCGCTCGCATCGAGGTCGTTAAGCGTCGCGACGCGTTCGAGCGCGACCCTGCGGCCTTCCTCGCTGCGTGGGCGGATGAGGAGGCGGCGCTTTCCAACAAGCTCGAAGCGGCGCGCGGCGGCATCGGGAGCGTGGCGCTGCCGGACATGCTGCGCGAAGCGGCGGCACGGCTCTGCCTGGCGCTGGGGACCGATGGCTTGCGGGGCGAGCTGACGCTGATCCGTGCGGCGCGGGCGCTGGCCGCCCTGGCGGGCCGGGGAGCGGCCACGATGGAAGATCTCGGCGCCGTTGCCCCCATGGCGCTCGGACACCGGCTGAGACGTGACCCGCTGGACGAGACCGCCTCGGGCGCACGCGTCGCGCGGGCCGTGGTCGAAGTGCTGGGCGAGCCGGTGAAAGCCTGACGCAGGCAACAGCCGGCACCGCGAGCGGAGGAAGCCATGCGCGACCTGAACGACGGCTTCGCAGCGGAGGATGACGGCGCCGGTGGGCCGGAGGCTGGTGAGGCGCTCTGGGCGCGCGCAGGCTTGGCCGCAACGCTCCTTGCCGTCGATCCCAAGGGACTTGGCGGTGCCGCGCTGAGGGCACGCCCCGGTCACGCCCGCGATGCATGGTGTGCCGGCCTGCGCCATCTCCTCGGCGACGATGTGGCATGGTTGCGTCTGCCGCCCGCTTGCGGTGTCGCGCCGCTGATGCCCGGGCTCGACCTTGCCGCAACGCTGGCAGAGGGCCGAGCGGTCCGGCGTGCCGGGCTTCTGTCCCGCGCAGCCGGCGGTGTCCTCGTCGTGCCCGCCGCGGAGAGGCTGGAGCGGAGCGTCGTAGGCGCGCTCGCGCAGCATCTCGACGCCGAAGGGTCGGCGCCCGCGGTGATCGCGTTCGACGAAGGCGCAGAGCCAGATGAACGGTCCGCGTCGAGCCTGGAAGATCGGCTCGCCTTCCGACTGTTGCTCGATGCGCTCCCGCTTGCGGCGGTCAGTCCGCTGCCGGCAACCCAAAGCGACGTGCTGGCGGCGCGGGCGCTGCTGCCGGAGGTCGCGGTCCCGGCGCCTGCCCTGGAGGCGCTGGTAGGCATGGCTGCCGGAATGGGCATCGGCTCCGCCCGCCCGCCCGCGATGGCGCTTGCTGCAGCGCGTGCCCATGCGGCGCTCGATGGCCGGCGGGAGGTGGACGATACCGACGCCGCCATCGCTGCCGAGCTTGTCCTTTTGCCCCGCGCCCTGTGGCTGCCGGGCGCCGAGGAGGCGGAGCAGGAGCCGGAACCGGAACCGGAACCCGAAGAGAGTCCACCGCCCGAAAGCCAGACGCCCGAGGAGGACGAGACCGACGCGGCGGCGTCGGAACCCGAGGCGATGGAGGACCGTCTCCTCGACGCGGTGCGCGCCGCGCTCCCGCCTGCCTTGCTCGCGTCGCTTCTTGCCGGCAACCGCCAGCGCTCGGGCGGCGCCGCGGGGGCGGCCGGTGCGCGCATGATCACCCCCGGCCGTGGGCGGCCG
>JBCBHB010000650.1:0-2172 GCA_038526025.1 Pseudomonadota bacterium | reverse complement strand
TGCCAACGCGGCCTCCAAATCCTCTCACACCCCATCCCGTACAACCAGCCGCCAAAACACTCCCCCTTCCACCCCCCCTGCACCCCCGCTACAACACCCACAGGGGGACCGCTCGTGTCAGACACCGTCACGCCCATGATGGCGCAGTATCTTGAGATCAAGGCGCAGCACAGCGACGCGCTTCTCTTCTACCGCATGGGCGATTTCTACGAGCTGTTCTTTGACGATGCCGTGGCCGCCGCCGCCGCACTCGACATTGCCCTCACCAAGCGCGGCAAGCATCTGGGCGAGGACATCGCCATGTGTGGCGTCCCCCAGCACGCCGCCGAGAGCTACCTTCTGACCCTCATTCGCAAGGGCTTCCGCGTCGCCATCGCCGAGCAGATGGAGAGCCCTGCCGAGGCCAAGAAGCGCGGCTCCAAATCGGTCGTGAAGCGCGAGGTCGTCCGCCTCGTCACCCCCGGTACGCTCACCGAGGAGACGCTGCTGGACGCGCGCCGGAACAACTTCCTCGCCGCCTTCGCCCAGGTCCGCGAAGAGGCAGCGCTTGCCTGGCTTGATGTCTCCACCGGCGCCTTCGCCGTCGCGCCCTGCCCAGCGCTGATGCTCTCACCGATGCTCGCCCGCATCACGCCCAGCGAGGTGCTGGTGCGCGAGGGGTCCGAGCCTCTGCGGGAGACCATTGAGGAGGCCGGTGCAACCCTCACCAGCCTCGCCACGTCCAGCTTCGACTCCACCGGGGCCGAGACCCGCCTCAACGCCTTTTTCGGCACCAAGTCGCTCGAAGGATTCGGCACCTTCACTCGGCCTGAGCTCGGTGCGATGGGCGCGCTCCTGGACTATATCGAGATCACGCAGAAGGGCCGCCTGCCGCTCATCCGCCCGCCCCAGCGCGAGACAATGGGCGGCTCCGTCCAGATCGATGCCGCCACCCGCCGCAATCTTGAGCTGACCCACGCCCTCTCCGGCGGGCGCGCGGGCTCGCTCCTGAGCGCCATTGACCGCACGATCACCGGCGCAGGCGCACGGCTCCTGGAGGCCCGGCTCTGCGCCCCCTCCACAGATCTCGATCTGATCACCCGGCGGCAATCGGCACTCCAGTCTCTTCTAGAAGACCATATGACAAGGGGCGATGCCCGAGACACGCTCCGCCAGGCGCCCGACATCGAGCGCGCCCTCGGCCGCCTTGCGCTCGACCGTGGCGGCCCCCGCGATCTCGCCGCCATCCGCAACGGTCTTGAGGCCGCCCACAGCATCGCCGGATTGCTCGACGGCATCGAGCCCCTCGCCCATGCGCGCGACGCGCTCCTGGGCCACGATGCGTTAACCACACTCTTGCAAGACGCCCTCATCGCCGAACCCCCGCTCCTCGCGCGCGACGGTGGTTTCGTTGCCACGGGCTACAACGGGCCCCTTGATGAAGCCCGCACACTGCGCGATGAGGGCCGCAGTGTCATCGCCTCCATGCAGGCAGACTATCAGCAGCTCACCGGCATCAACTCTCTGAAAATCAAACACAATAACGTGCTGGGCTACTTCATCGAGACCACCGCCACCCATGCCGAGACCATGCGCTCCGAGCGTTTCGCGGACACCTTCATTCATCGCCAAACCACCGCCAATCAGGTCCGCTTCACCACACTCGCGCTCTCGGAGATGGAGACCAAAATCCTTAACGCGGGCGGCGCTGCGCAAGCCGCCGAGCTGGAGATCTTCGCCGATCTGCGCGCCGCCATCCTCACCCAATCCGCCCCCATCGGAGCCGCCGCACGCGCGCTTGCGGAGATCGACGTCACCGCCGCCCTCGCCGAGCTGGCCGTGGAACAGGATTGGTCCCGCCCCAAACTCGACACCTCCCGCGCCTTCGAGATCACCGCCGGGCGGCATCCGGTGGTAGAAGACGCGCTCCGCCGCGCCGGCCAAAGCTTCATCGCCAATGATTGCGCACTCACCGAAAGCGACGCCCGCATATGGCTGCTCACCGGCCCCAACATGGCCGGTAAGTCCACGTTTTTGCGGCAAAACGCGATCATCGCGCTTCTCGCGCAAACCGGAGCCTGGGTGCCCGCGGAGAGCGCTCATATCGGCCTCGTGGACCAGGTCTTCAGCCGCGTCGGTGCCGCCGATGATCTGGCGCGGGGCCGCTCGACCTTCATGGTCGAGATGGTCGAA
>JBCBHB010000649.1:0-2172 GCA_038526025.1 Pseudomonadota bacterium | reverse complement strand
CGCCATGATGTCCTCCCGTCTTGTCGTTGGACGGGAGCGTCGCGCCCCAGGCGGGAGACTGTCAACGTGAGGCGCGCCCGATCCGCGGCTCGGGGAACAGGCGGTCGGGCCTACTCGCTGTTACCCATGATAGCGCGGGTGATGATCACCCCCAGAACGGCGGCAACGGCGGTCGCAACCGTGCCCCAGAAGAGATCGCTCGCCACCATCTGCGGGTGCCAGCCGCGCAACGTCGCGTAATTCGTTGCCGCATAGGTGCCGTAGCAGAAGAAACCGAAGATCGCGGCGTCCATCGCCACCTTGGTGAGCGGCTTGCCGGTAAGCCCCGCGGCGGACGCGAAATAGAGCGTGCCCACCACGTAGAGCGCATAGAACCCGATCGCCGGGCCCGCCTTGAAATCGTCGAGCAGCAGGTCGTTCACATGCGTCTCGAACAGACCGCGGACATAGAGTTTGATCCACACCACATCCGCCCCGAGGAAGATGACGGCGGTGACGAGATAGAGAACGACCTGGGACACGGCGGCGGGCTCCTGTGGGTTGGCTCCGCAGGCCGAGATAGGGCGGGAACCGCCGTCACCCACCCCTCGGCAAGGCACGATGCCCGTCGACCTGCAACGAACCCGCCGCCGGACCGGGCCGGCACCGACGGGCGGGCGGGTGGGGGCGGTGGCGGCCCGGTCCGGCCCCGCCACAAGCACTCGGCCCATGGCAAAGGCGGATCACTCCGCCGCTGCCGCCCGCTCCCCCCGCACCTCTCCCATGAACTCCTCGAGCGCCGAGACCTCGGCCGCCGTCAGCCGCAACCCAAGCTTGGTCCGACGCCAGACGACATCCGCGGCCACCCGCGCATACTCCTCGGCCATGAGCCAGCGCACCTCGGCCTCCCTCAGGTTGAAGCCGAAGTGGCGGCCAAGCTCGGCCGCCGATGTGGCGCCGCCCAGCACCTGCCGCGCCTCGGTGCCATAGGTGCGGACAAGACGGCGCGCCCAGCGCTCGTCGAGGAACGGATGCTCCGCCATCAGCGCCTCGATCAGCCTAGGCTGGCCGTCATGTTCGAAGTCGCCACCGGGCATCGTGACGCCTGCGGTCCAGTTTCCGGTCGCGTTCGGGAAATAGGGCGCGAGCTTCGCCATCGCGGCCTCGGCAAGCCGGCGATAGGTCGTGATCTTGCCGCCGAAGATGTTGAGAAGCGGCGGCTCGCCACCACGATCCTCGACCTTCAGCACATAATCTCGCGTCGCCGCCGTGGCCGAGCTTGCCCCGTCGTCGTAGAGCGGGCGCACACCGGCATAGGTCCAGACGATATCGTCCGCCGTCACCGGCTTCTCGAAATATTCCGACGCCAGAGCCAGCAGGTAGTCCCGCTCGTCCTCGCTGATCGCGACCGTGTCCGCGCCCGTCTCGTGGTCGCGATCCGTCGTCCCGATCAACGTGAAGTCTTCCTCATAGGGAATGGCGAACACGATCCGGCCGTCCGAGGTCTGAAAGATGTAGGCGCGGTCGTGATCGAAGAGCTTCTTCGTGATGATGTGGCTGCCGCGGACGAGCCGGACCTTGTCGGGCGTGTTGAGCCCGATCTTGGCATTCAGAATGTCGGCAACCCAAGGCCCGCCGGCATTGACCAGCGCCTTCGCCTGCACCGTCTCGGTCTCGCCCGTTTCGGCATCTTCAGTATGCAGATGCCAGACATCGCCAACCCGCTCCGCGCGAACTGCCGCCGTCCGCGGCCGGATCACCGCGCCCCGCCGCTCGGCATCGCGGGCGTTCAGCACCACCAGCCGGCTGTCCTGAACCCATCCGTCGGAGTACTCGAAGCCCGATTTGAGATAGCCCTTCAGCGGCGCGCCCAACGGGTCCGAGGTCAGATCCAGCGTCTTCGTGCCGGGCAGGATCTTCCGACCGCCCAGATTGTCGTAGATGAAGAGACCGAGCCGCAGCAGCCACCACGGCCGCAGCCCGCTATGGTGGGGCAGCACGAAGCGCAGCGGCCACGAGATGTGCGGCATCGCCTTGATCAACGTCTCGCGCTCGATCAGCGCTTCGCGCACCAGCCTGAACTCGTAATACTCGAGGTAGCGCAGCCCACCGTGGAAGAGCTTCGTGGACCAGGACGAGGTGGCCCCCCCAATATCGCCCTTTTCGCAGAGGAAGACACTCAGGCCTCGCCCC
>JBCBHB010000648.1:0-2172 GCA_038526025.1 Pseudomonadota bacterium | reverse complement strand
GGGGCAGGCGTCGCGCGCAAAGCCCACGGCTTCGCGGCCTGGCTCGACGATGTGGGGCACGAAGCCGACATACTCGACGAGTGCGGCGAGGAGCTTGCGGTACGGGGTATCCTCGGCCACGAGCATCACGGTGGATGCTTCAGCCACGGCGTCGAACACGTCGAATGTCGGCACGGTCATTGCAGTCGCCCTCCCCATAGCAGCCTCCTTTGGGTTCTGTGCTGTCTCGAGTGATGCGGCCGTGGCGCCCGCCTTGACCGCTCGGTCAAATCCTGACCGCGCAGTCAAAATGGTGAATGTGAAGTTGACGTTCAAGTCAACTTCGTCGCTTTCCTGTGTCGTGCGACACAGCGATCGAGTGGGCGTTTCGCGCCGGAAATGCTCGTAAAGCGAAAGGCTTAGTTTCGGTCATTTCCCGAAAGTATGCCGGGTTTTGGGCGCCCAGATCGTGCGCTCGGGTTTTCAACGAGGCTTGTTGAGGTTGCAGGATTGTGGAGCTGCAGCGCCGGTGACACCCTGTATCGACGCAAATCAGGCAGCTGGGGAGGGACTCATGAAGCACGTGAAGGATATGGTGGCGGAGGCCAATCAGATCGTAGAGCACTTCCCGGCGGCAGCCGCGAAGGGAATGCATGGGCAGGACGACGTGCTGTTCATCGACCTGCGCGACATCCGCGAGCTCTGGCGTGAGGGTAAGGTGCCGGGCGCCTATCACTGCCCGCGCGGGATGCTCGAGTTCTGGATCGACCCGGAAAGCCCGTACGCGAAGGATATCTTCCAGCAGGAGGGCAAGACGTTCGTCTTCTACTGTGCCGGGGGGCAGCGCTCGGCCCTTGCGGCGCGGGCGGCGCACGAGATGGGCCTGCCCGGTGTGGCGCATATCGAGGACGGGTTCGGCGGCTGGAAGAAGGCCGAGGGCCCGATTGAGGCGGTCGAACCCAAGAAGTGATCGAGACGCATTTCCGTTGGCCTGGCCGCTATGCGATGTGGCGCGAGGCGGGGGTGCTGTGGCTGGAGGTGAAGACCGCATCGCCTGCCGGCCACAGGGTCGATCGGGTCTCGCTGCGGCCGCGCCTTGGATATGCGTTCCTGATGAACCGGCGGCGCACCGAGCTGCTCTATGCCGTGGCGATGGCGATGGCGGCGCAGGGGGCCTTCGATGACGATGCGCTTTCGGGCTTGGCCGAGATATGTGGGGGCGGCGCGGAGGCGGATGTGGCGGCCCTGGCCGATCGCTGGAACGAGGACGGGGTTGTGGCGGCCGTGATGGCGGAGATCCTGGACGTGCCCTTGCCCGGTGCGGATGCGCCGCGCTGGTTCGCGTCCCGGCGCCGTGTTGTGGGCTGGGGCGGGTGAGTGCGCTCCGGATCCAGCGCGGGTTGCCGACCGGCACGCGGCGGCAGGCGGCGGTGCTCTACTGGTCGGCCTTCGGGGGCAAGCTCGGGCGTATTCTGGGGCCCGAGCGGCTGGGCATCGACTTCATCGAGCGGTGGCTGGACCCGGCGCACGCGATCACGGCCGTGGATGCGACCGGCCGGCTCCTGGGCATTGCAGGGTTCAAGACCGAGAGCGGTGAACTGATCGGTGGCGGGCTGGGTGCGCTGACGGTGGTATACGGCGCGTTCGGCGCGATCTGGCGGGCGCCGCTGCTTGCCTGCCTCGAGCGACCGCTGGAGCCTGGGGTGTTGCTGATGGATGGCATTGCCGTGGCCGAGGCGGCGCGGGGGCAGGGCGTGGGCACAGTGCTGATGGCCGCCGTGGCAGATGAGGGCCGGTCGCGGCGAATGAAGCTGATCCGGCTCGACGTGATCGACAGCAACCCGCGGGCGCGGGCGCTCTATGAACGCCTGGGCTTCGAGGCTGTGGGGCGGAGCGAGACGGGTATCTTCGCCCCGCTGCTGGGCTTCAAGGGCGCGACGGTGATGCACCGCAGGCTCTGATGCCTTCGGTGGTGAACGCGCCCTGCGGCGCTGAAGGTGAATTGCGGGCTGCCCGCTCGACGCGGTAGGTGACGGAAGAAAAGACTAGGAGGACGCCGCATGCTGACCGAAGAGCAGATCATGATCCGCGACATGGCGCGGGACTTCGCGCAGAGCCGGCTGGCGCCCAGCGCCTCGGCGCGGGAGAAGGCGGGTGCGATCGAGCCCGAGATCGTCGGCGAGCTGGCGGAGC
>JBCBHB010000647.1:0-2175 GCA_038526025.1 Pseudomonadota bacterium | reverse complement strand
GACCAAGGCTACTACATCACCGTCGTGCAGCTGCCCCCGGGGGCGTCCATCGAGCGGACGGATGCGGTGATCCGCGCAGCGACAGCGGAGCTTCTGGACATCCACGGCGTTGAGAACGCGGCAGTCTTCACCGGGCTCAACGGCGCGACGCTCACCACCGAGTCGAACACCGGCGTCATCTTCTTCACCACCACGGCCTTCGCCGAGCGGGAGGAGAAGGGCGTGGATGCCGCGGCCGTTCTGGCCGAGGCGCGGGGCCGGATGGCGGCACTCGACGAAGCCGCGATCTTCGTCATCGCCCCCCCGCCCGTGCGCGGTATCGGCACCGGCGGCGGCTTCAAGATGATGCTGCAGGATACGGGCGATCTGGGCCCCGCAGCGCTCGAGCAGGCGGCGCAGGCGCTCGCGGCTGCAGCGAATGCGGACCCGGAACTCGTCGCCGTCTTCTCCCTCTACTCCACGGCGACGCCGCGGGTCTGGGCCGAGATCGACCGGGAGCGGGCGGAGATGCTCAACGTCCCCGTGGCCCGCGTAACCGAGGCGCTCGAGGTCTATCTCGGCTCCGCCTACGTGAACGACTTCAACCTCTTCGGCCGTACCTACCGCGTGGTGGCGCAGGCGGATGCGCCCTACCGCGCCACCGCCGACGATGTGGCCCGCCTCCGCACACGGTCGGACGATGGCGCCATGGTGCCGCTGGGGGCCGTGGCCACGTTCCACGACACTACCGGCCCGCTCCGCCAGCCGCGCTACAACCTGTTCCCCGCGGCTGCCGTGCAGGGGCAGGCCATGCCGGGCGTCTCCTCTGCCGAGGCGCTGGAGAAGATGGAGGCGATTGCCGAGCGCGTTCTGCCCGAGGGTATCAGCTACGAGTGGACGGAGCTCGCCTACCAGGAGAAGACCACCGACGACACGGCGGCGCTCGTCTTCGGCTTCGCGGTGCTCTTCGTCTTCCTGGTGCTCGCGGCACAGTACGAGAGCTGGGCGCTACCGGCCGCAGTGATCCTGATCGTGCCCATGGTGCTCCTCTCGGCCATCACCGGCGTGTGGCTTGCGGGGCTCGACAACAACATCCTGGTGCAGATCGGGTTCGTGGTCCTCGTGGCGCTAGCGTCGAAGAACGCGATCCTGATCGTGGAGTTCGCCAAGAAGGCCGAGACCGAGCAGGGCCTCAGCCGCTGGGACGCCGCAGTGCAGGCCGCACGCACGCGACTTCGGCCGATCGTGATGACCTCGCTCGCCTTCATCCTCGGTGTCGTGCCGCTGATGATCGCGACGGGCGCGGGCGCGGAGATGCGCCAGTCCCTCGGCGTCTCGGTCTTCTCCGGCATGTTGGGCGTCACGCTCTTCGGTCTGCTGCTCACCCCGGTCTTCTACGTGATCGTGCGCGGGATCGAGGACCGGCTGCGCGGCAGACCCGTACCGCTCGTCACGCAGATCGGCGGCACCTTGATGTGACCGGCACAGGGATAGGCGCCCGAAACCTCACCTGGGGCGTCCTCGAAGGGCCCGGCCACTGCGCCGGGCCCTTCTTCGTTCTGCGAGTGCCAGGAGAGATGTCGATTGATGCGCGCGGCGCGCCGATATCGCGTTGAGGGCTGGCGGTGCTTCGATCTCTGCTTGACTCTCGCCGGGTCCTGCCGCTTATTCCCGCCATCGACGAACGCTCACCAGGGAGGGCTTACATGACAATGTTCTATCGCGCCCTCTTCGGCCGGCCAAAGTTCTGGTCAGCCACCGCGTGATCCTCTGAGGCGATCGGCGCCTCCGGATCAGCTGCGTCGTCCGATCTTCGGGCATCTCTTGTCTCCTCGCAGGGCGCGGACATTGGGTCCGCGATTGTCTCATGCCCCGTCTTTCCTCCCGCGGCGCCTTCGCCCGCGTTCTGTCCTTCGCCACCGGCCTCTGGCTCCGGCGCCGTCGCCTTGTAGGGGCGCTCTTGGTGCTGGTCATGGTCTCGACGGCCGCTGATGTCGCGATCCCTGTGGTCACCGGCCGCCTCGTGACCGCCGTCTCCGAGGGCGCGACGCCCTGGGACGCCTTCGCGGTGCTCTTGGTGCTGGGCCTCGTCGCCTTCGTGGCGAAGGTGCTCAGCTACTTCGCTGTGGTCGACCTGACGGTCCCGACGATGCGCGAGGCCGAGGCCGAGGCCTTCGCGCGCGTCCAGCGTCTGCC
>JBCBHB010000646.1:0-2182 GCA_038526025.1 Pseudomonadota bacterium | reverse complement strand
GCCGCATCGCCTGCGCTCGCGGCCCTGCGCCCACCCGCCAGCCCGCACCGCTGGCGGCCCACCGGCGTGCGTTGATCGATGTCATGGTGCGCGCGCCGCTCCGTTGCCCCATTTGCCGAGGGGCGGTAGGACTTTCCGAAACGGAGGAGGAGACGCGCGATGGACGGGGCGACGGAGGGCGGCGAGATGGCGGCGGAGCGCGCCCAGGCGGCGGCGTGGTTCGTGACGCTGCGGGACATGATCTGCGCGGCTTTCGAGAAACTGGAGGACGAGCAGACCACCGGCCCCCATGCCGGGCTTGCCGCCGGGCGCTTCGAGCGCAAGGAGACGCGGCGCGCGGGCGAGGGCGATCGGACCCGTGACGGTGGCGGTGACGGCGGGGGCGGCGTCATGAGCGTCATGCGCGACGGCCGGGTCTTCGAGAAGGTCGGCGTCAATGTCTCCGAGGTCTACGGCACACTCGGCGCTCAGGCGCAGCGCAGCCTCTCGGCGCGCAAGGAACTGCCGGGGCTGGCGGACGACCCGCGTTTCTGGGCCTCCGGCATCAGCCTCGTGGCTCATATGAACAGCCCGCGCGTGCCGGCGGTGCATATGAACACCCGCATGTTCTGGACGCCCCATTGCTGGTGGTTCGGCGGCGGCACGGACCTCAACCCCATGGTGCCGGTGGACGAGGACACCGCCTATTTCCACGACGTGCTGGAACGGGCCTGCGCGCCGCACGGAGCCGATTACTACGCGCGCTACAAGGCCTGGGCGGACGACTATTTCATGATCCGCCACTGGAACGAGGCCCGCGGCGTGGGCGGGATCTTCTACGACGACCACTGCACCGGCGACTGGGCGGTGGACTTCGCCTTTACGCAGGATGTGGGGCGCGCCTTCATCGATGCCTTCGTGCCCATCGTGGAGAAGCGCCGGGACGAAGCCTGGGGCGAGGACGAGCGCGCGCATCAGCTCTTCCGCCGCGGGCGCTACGCGGAGTTCAACCTGGTCTACGACCGCGGCACGAAGTTCGGGCTCGAGACAGGGCACAACCCCGAAGCCGTGCTGATGAGCCTGCCCCCTGTGGCAACCTGGCCCTGAGCGGGGGGATGCCGGTCGTTCTCGTCACCGGTGCGTCCTCCGGGATCGGCACGGCCATCGTCCGCCGGATGAGCGCGGCGGGCTGGGAGGTGCATGCCATGGCGCGCCGGGCCGAGCGGCTCGGCGTTCTGGCCGAGGAGACGGGCTGTGTGGTGCATGCCGTCGATGTACGCGACGACGCCACAATCGAGGCGCTGGTACCCGGTATCGGCGCGGATGCGCTGGTGAACAATGCCGGCCTCGGCGCTGGCATCGACGGGTTGGTGGCGGCTCCCGCCGAAGCCGTGGCCGAGACCATCGGCACGAACGTGACGGCTGTCCTGCAACTCACCCGGCTCGCGCTACCCGCCATGATCGCGAAGGGGGGCGGGCATATCCTCAATATGGGCTCGGTCGCGGGGCTCTACCCCATCAACTCGGCGGTCTACGGTGCGTCGAAGGGCGCGGTTCATCTCATGAGCATGAACCTGCGGATCGAGCTGCGGGGCACGGGGGTGCGCGTGACGCAGATCAACCCCGGCCGGGTGGCCACCGAGTTCTACGACGCCGCGGTGCCGGATGCCGGGCGGCGGGCGGCGTTGAAGGAGACGGGGATCGACGAACTGCGGCCGGAGGATATCGCGGAGGCCGTGCACTATGCGCTGACCGCGACGTCGCATGTGAACGTCTCGCTCATCGAGCTCCAGCCGCTCGAGCAGAGCTTCGGCGGTGTCTCCTTCGACCGGGTAACGCCTCGCTGATCGGGCGCTGCCGCGGCGGCCCTGCGGCCTATCTGTGCCTGGAGGCAGACAGGGAGGCTCGGCATGATTGCTGTGATTTTCGAGGTGGAACCGGCTGAAGGGGCGCTTGAGGGCTACATGGCGCTGGCCGCATCGCTGAAATCGGAGGTGGAGGCGATCGACGGTTTTATCTCGGTCGAGCGCTTCGAGAGCATGACGACGCCGGGCAAGCTGGTCTCCATCAGCTTCTGGCGCGACGAGGCGGCGCTGGCGGCCTGGCGGAACCGGTCGCGCCACCGTGCGGCCCAGGTGACGGGACGGACGGGCATGATGGCGGGCTACCGGCTGCGTGTCGCCAGCGTGATCAGGGATTACGG
>JBCBHB010000645.1:0-2183 GCA_038526025.1 Pseudomonadota bacterium | reverse complement strand
TGGAAGGCGGCGGCATGCGGCTCGCCGATTGCGGCGCGGAGCTGCTTCACGAGGCTCGGCACCGCCAGCCCGTCCCGCGCCATGCCGGCGAGGAGCCCTGCCCGGTCCAAGCTTTCCGGCCGGGCGACGGCTTCGATCCGCGCAAGGGCCGCGTCGTCGATGTCGCCGACGGCATGCTGCGCGCGGGCAAGCGCGTGTTCGAAGGCGAGCATCGCGTCGATCTCTGCCTCGGCCGTGAAGAGGCTCGCGATCTCGTCATCCGCCAGAAGCGCGCCGGCGAGGCCGAGGGGCAGGGTTGGCCAGCCGCTCATGCGCTCGCCCGCCGGGAAGGGCGCCTGTCGACGGGGCTGCTGGGGGATCGCTCAGACATCGAAGAACACCGTCTCCCGTGGGCCGCGCATCCGGATGTCGAACCGGTAGCGGCCTGGCGCTGTGGCGACGGCGATGAGCGTGGGGCGCCGTGCCTCCGGCACCGCGGAGAGCACCTGGTCCACGTGCGGCGCATCCTCCGGGAAGTAGAGGCGCGTTACACAGTGGTTCAGCAGGCCCCGCATGGTGAGGATGAGCGTGATGTGCGGGCAAGTGCCGGGGGCGGGGGCGCCGGGGCGGATCGTGCGAAACTCGAAACGCGCGTCACCGCCGGCTGTGGTAGGGCCCAGCGCGCCCGTTCCCGCCCGGCCGTAGCCCGTGAAGCCGTCGTTCCGGGGGGCGCTGGCGTAAGCCCCGTTGGCATCGGCCTGCAGGATCTCGACCATCGCGTCGTGCACCGGAAGGTCGTTCGCGTCGAACACCTGCCCCTCGACCACGATCCGCTCGCCATCGAGATCGGGTCTTGTGAGGTCGCTCGTATGGATGTCGCGCCAGGCATAGCCGTATGGGCCTGGGGTGAGGCCATAGGCGAAGAACGGGCCCACGGTCTGGCTCGGGGTCGGGCCCGGGGTCGGTGGCGTCGCGCGCCCATCCCCGTAGTGGAAGTCGTGCGCCCCGCCCCGGTCCTCGAAATCCATGATCCCGTAGCCCCGCATGTCAGCCATGGTCGTGATCCTCCTCGAAGGGCGTGCCGGCCTTGCCGCCGAGGACGATGTCGAACTTGTAGCAATGCGCCCAGTTCGGGATCGTCTCTTCCATCGAGAAGCGGCTGATGAGGCGGTTTCGCACTGCGGCGTCGGGCGTGGCATTGAAGATCGGATCGTAGGGCAGCGTCGGGTCGCCCGGGAAGTACATCTGGGTGATCAGGCGCTGGGCGATCCCTGCCCCGAAGACCGCGAAATGGATATGTGCCGGGCGCCATGCGTTGCGGTGGTTCCCCCAAGGGTAGGAGCCCGGCTTGATCGTGACGAAGCGGTAGCTGCCGTCTTCGCCGGTGAGCGCGCGCCCGGCGCCGAGGAAGTTGGGGTCGAGCGGCGCGGGATGGCGTTCTTCGCGATGGATGTAGCGCCCCGCCGCGTTAGCCTGCCAGATCTCGACCAGCGCGCCCGGGACGGGGCGGCCGGCTTCGTCGGTGAGGCGACCCTCCACCAGGATGCGTTCGCCGATCGGCTCGCCGTTCACGCGGGCATTGGTGGTGAGATCCGCATCGCCCTCGGGCAGGGCCGGCCAGACGGGGCGGAGTGTCAGCGACGGCTCTGAGCCCGGCATCGGCACAGGCGGCTGGCTGGGGCTGCGGGTGGTGGACGACTTGTAGTCTGGAAAGATCATCGCCGGCATGTCGGACCAGCGGCGTCCGGGTCCCTCACGTTCCATTTCACGATCCCTCCGGCTGCGGCGCGAAGACCTCGCGGGCGATCTTCAGCGCGTGGTTGGCTCGGGGTACGCCTGCGTAGACGGCAACATGCATCAGTGCCTCGGCAATATCCGCCTGGGTGGCGCTTGTATTGGCGGTTGCGCGCAGATGCATGGCGACCTCGTCGTCCTGCCCCGCCGCTGCCAGCAAGGCGAGCGTGACGATGGAGCGCTCGCGCAACGTGAAGTGGCGGCCCGACCAGACGGTGCCCCATGCCCCCTCGGTGATGAAGCGCTGAAAGGCGTCGTCCATGGGCGTGGTTCTGGCGATGGCACGGTCGACATGGGCGTTGCCTAGCACCTTGCGGCGGACGGCCATGCCCAGCGCGTGACGGGCGCTCTCACCGGTCAGCGGCTCAGCGGAGTCGTCCAGCGCGTCGAGGAAGGCGGTGATTGCCTCG
>JBCBHB010000644.1:0-2192 GCA_038526025.1 Pseudomonadota bacterium | reverse complement strand
CCGGCGCAGGGCCCTGGGGCCGCAGCTATCGCGCCTGCAGGCGGCGCATGCAACGGGGGGGCATCAGCCCCCGGCGGTTTCCGCTTCGATCTGGGCGCGGGACTTGCGGGCGCGTTCGGTGGCGGACTTCAGCTGGCCGCAGGCGGCGAGGATGTCGTCGCCCCGCGGCGTGCGGATGGGGGAGGCATAGCCCGCGCGGTTGACGATCTCCGCGAAGGCCTCGATCCGGTCCCAGTCCGACCGCTCATAGGGCGAGCCGGGCCAGGGGTTGAAGGGGATGAGGTTGATCTTGGCGGGGATGCCGGCGATCAGCTGCACCAGCCGCTTCGCATCGGCATCCGCGTCGTTCACGCCCTTCAGCATCACGTATTCGAAGGTGATGCGCTCGGCATTGGAGAGGCGCGGATAGGTCCGGCAGGCCTGCAACAGCTCGGCCAGAGGGTACTTGCGGTTGATGGGCACCAGCACGTCGCGCAGCTCATCGGTGGTGGCGTGGAGCGAGATGGCCAGCAGCGTGCCTGCCTCCGTGCCCCAGCGGCCGATATCCGGCACGACGCCGGAGGTGGAGAGCGTGATGCGGCGGCGGGAAAGGCTGAGCCCCTCGCCATCCATGGCGATCAGCATGGCGTCGCGCACATTGTCAGTATTGTAGAGGGGCTCGCCCATGCCCATCAGCACGATGTTCGAGAGGAGGCGGGTCTCGGGCGGGCGCTCACCGGCGCGCGGCCATTCCTCCAGATCGTCCCGTGCCACGAGGATCTGGCCCACGATCTCGCCCGCCGTAAGGTTGCGGACGAGCTTCTGGGTGCCCGTATGGCAGAAGGTGCAGGTAAGCGTGCAACCGACCTGGGAGGAGACGCAGAGCGTGCCGCGATCCTCCTCCGGGATGTAGACGGCTTCGACCTCGTGCCCGCCGGCAATGCGGAGGAGATATTTGCGCGTCCCGTCCCGGCTGACCTGACGGCTCACGATCTCGGGGCGGCGGATCTCGAAGGCCGCGTCGAGGTCGGCGCGGAGGGTCTTGGAGATGTTGGTCATCTCGGAGAAATCGCGGGCGCCGCGCTGGTAGATCCACTGCCAGAGCTGGCCTGCGCGCATTCGCGCCTGCTTCTCCGGCACGCCGGCCTCTACCAGGGCGGCGGAGAGCGCCTTGCGGGTGAGACCGACGAGGTTGCGCCGGGCGCCCTCGGCCGCCGCGCGGGGCAGCGTCGCGAAATCGGGCGTGATCGCGCCAGGCCGAGGCCCCCGCCGCTCAGGCTGGCCCATGGCAGGCGCGGTCGCGGTGGCGGGCTTCGCCTCGGCGCTCATATCGGTCCTCCGGATCGGATCAGAGAGGCCATGTAGCGCTCATGATACCGAAACGGAAGGGGCGTGCCCCTTTCAGGGCACACAGGCCTGCCGGATCAGCCGCCGCAGTTGGCCGTGGCCGTCGCAAGCGCGTCGGTGAAACCCAGCAGCGAGAAGGTGTCGACCGTGGTGGAGCCGCGCGAAGAGGTGCCGCGCACTTCGGCATCCACGCCGCGGCGGAAGGCGCCGACGACCTCGCTGTCCTGCTCGGGCGAGCGGAGCCAGGCGTTCTCACCGTCCGTGAAGGCCTCGAAGCTGTTCGAGCCCACCTTGATCTCGACCGTGGAGCCTTGCTGGAACGGGTAGCCCGCAATGAAGCTGACCTCGTTCGTGACGTTATCCGCGGGGCGCACGGCAACCATCAGGAAGATGTCTCCGCGCCGCACCTCAACCCGCTGACCATCCCGGAAAGCGGCCTTGGATTTCGGCTGTGTCACCACCCAGCAGATCTTGTTGCCATCGGCTTCGGCTTCGAAGATCGACCAGTCCCGCTTGGCGTCGACTCGCGTCGACGTCTGCGCCTCAGCGTCCATCGCGGGCACCCCTGCCACAAAAACGCCGAGCAGGGTGACGACCGCCAGCCTGTGAATCATGCTCATGCTCGCCCCTCAGATGCAGCGCACTTAAGGATTTTTCCTTCTCTGAGCGCCGCTTAGTTTCGGATCAGTGTTTGTTCGCCATGCGCGCGGAGCATACTCTAAGGCCAGCGCGGATTTCCACCCCGAGAAGCCGATGCGCCCGGGTATACGCGATACTGACCCGCACCGGGGCATCAGGGGCCAAGGGAGAGCAACGCCCGCGCGCGAGGACTGGCGACGTGACTGAGGACACGAAACTGCCGGGCC
>JBCBHB010000643.1:0-2198 GCA_038526025.1 Pseudomonadota bacterium | reverse complement strand
GTGTCTGGCAGGCCAGGCACGACAAGCGATGCGCCTGAACTCATGGTGGTCGGTGCGCTGGCCGATGTTGTCGAGGACCAGTTTGCCCGTCTGTTCGAGCAGTTGGGCATCGGCCCCGTCCGCTTCCTGCCGGCCCGGCGCGATGCCGACATGCCCCCGGTCGGACCCAACACGCGCTTCCTGCTGGCCCAGCCCTTCCTGCGCGACACGGCCATGGCGCTTGCCGGCCGCGGCGCCCAGCATATCCCCGCGCCCTTCCCCCTCGGCGCCGAGGGCACAACAGCCTGGCTGAAGGCGGCTGCAGATGCGTTCGGGATTGAGGCCGAGACTTTCAACAAGGTCACCGAGATGCCGGAAGCGCGTGCCCGGCGCGCCCTGGAGAAGTACAGCGACACGCTCGCGGGAAAGTCGGTCTTCTTCTTCCCAGACAGTCAGCTTGAGCCGCCCCTGGCGCGCTTTCTGTCGCGCGAATGCGGCATGGCACTCAGCGAGGTCGGCACGCCATATCTGCATAAGACACACTTGTCGGAAGAACTCGACCTCCTGCCAGCAGGCACCCAACTCAGCGAAGGCCAGGATGTAGACCGCCAGCTCGATCGCTGCCTTGAGGCCGCGCCGGACATCACGGTCTGCGGGCTCGGCCTCGCCAACCCACTCGAGGCGCAGGGCCTGACGACGAAGTGGGCCATTGAGCTCGTTTTCACCCCAATCCAGGGCTATGAGCAGGCCGGAGACCTCGCAGAGCTGTTCGCGCGCCCGCTGATGAGAAAGCGGAGGCTCGCGGTATGAAGCTCACTGTTTGGACCTATGAAGGCCCGCCCCATGTGGGCGCCATGCGCGTCGCCACGGCAATGGAAGGGCTGCATTACGTCCTCCACGCGCCCCAGGGCGACACCTATGCCGACCTGCTCTTCACCATGATCGAGCGGCGCGACCACCGCCCGCCCGTCACCTACACCACTTTCGAGGCGCGCGATCTCGGCGCCGACACGGCTGAGATCTTCAAAACCGCCGCGCGGGAAGCCTATGAACGCTACCAGCCCGAGGCGATGATTGTGGGCGCGTCCTGCACGGCCGAGCTGATCCAGGATGATCCCGCAGGTCTCGCTAAGGCACTCGCCCTGCCCTGCCCGGTGATTCCGCTGGAGCTTCCGAGCTACACCAAGAAGGAAAGCTGGGGCGCGGCAGAGACCTTCTACCAGATCGTGCGCCACCTGGCCGACCGGGAGATCAACCGCCGCTCCTTTCAGACGGGCCGGCCCAGCTGCAACATTCTCGGGCCCACCGCGCTCGGCTTTCGCCACCGCGATGATGTGCGCGAGATTGCAGGCCTGCTCAGCGATCTCGGCATCGACGTGAACCTTGTTGCGCCTCTGGGCGCCTCGCCCACCGACATTCGAAACATCGGTGCGGCAGACTTTAACGTCGTCCTCTATCCCGAGACGGGCGAGGCCGCGGCTCGCTGGCTGGAAAAGACCTTCGGCCAGCCGCGCACGACCGTGGTGCCCATGGGATACGGCGCGACCGTGGATTTCATCGCCGAGATCGAAAAGATGCTCGAGCGCGATTTTTCGGACTATACCCCGCCCCATTCGAACATGCCCTGGTGGTCGCGCTCGGTGGATTCCACTTACCTCACCGGTAAGCGCGTCTTCATCTTCGGCGATGCCTCCCATGCCATCGCCGCGGCCCGCGTGGCTGACGAGGAGATGGGGTTCGAAGTCGTCGGCCTTGGCTGTTACAATCGCGAATTTGCCCGCGACCTGCGCGCGGCAGCCGAGAAATACGGCGTCACGCCGCTGATCACCGACGATTATCTCGACGTGGAAGCCGCCATCGCAGAGGCCCAGCCTGAACTGGTGCTCGGCACACAGATGGAACGCCACATTGCCAAGCGGCTCGGCATTGGCTGCGCCGTGATCTCCGCACCGGCCCATGTGCAGGATTTCCCGGCCCGCTACTCGCCCGTCATGGGCTTCGAGGGCGCCAACACACTGTTCGACACCTGGGTGCATCCGCTCGTCATGGGCCTGGAAGAGCACCTGCTCGGCATGTTCCGCGAAGATTTCGAATTCTCAGACGAGGCTGGCCCGTCTCACCTGGCCGCCCATGGCGAGGCGGCGCGCGCGGCGCCAGAGCCCGCGAGCAATGTCATCGACTGGGATCCGGACGCCGAGAAAGAGCTGAAGAAAATCCCC